>CAVKVK010000011.1:0-40186 GCA_963659855.1 Parabacteroides distasonis
GAGCATTCTGATGTAAAAGAATTTGAGAGTAAGTTCCAAAGTGCTTTCGGCAACTTTGATGAATACTTATATGATGAATTGATTGCCAGAATGGAAAGCCTGAATATTTCCAAAACGGAAGAAGTTTTATCAGAAAACATTTTTAAAAGAATGGCTGAAATTCCGCTTGTAGATAAATATGAAGCATATCAGCTTTTGGACGATGACTGGGCAAAGATTGCTGTTGATCTGGAAATTATCCAGACCGAAGGCTTTGCAGCCACTAAGGTTGTAGACCCTGCTATGGTCATTAAAAGCAAGGACGGCAAAGAAACAGAAGTGCAGGAAGGCTGGAAAGGACACATTATTCCGTTTGACTTAGTGCAGGATAAGATGCTTTATGACGAAAAAAAAGCTTTAAAAGAAAAAGAAGGCAGACTTTCTGAGATTGCTTCGGAATATGAGGAAATATTTGACACGCTTTCTGAAGAAGAAAAAGACAAAACTTATGTAAATGAAGAAGCCTTTGTATTTGCAGAAGTCAAAAAAGCATTAAAAGACGATAACATTGAGGCAGAAACTAAGGATAAGCTCGAGAAAGTTCAAAAACTCAACACAGAAGAAAAATCCCTAAAGGCACAAATCAAGAAAGAAAGTGCGTTACTTGAAGAAAAAACAAAAGAAACGATTGAGAGCTTGTCTGAGAAAGAAGTTATCGGATTGCTTAAGGATAAATGGATAAAGCCGCTTACCCATAATCTTATGCAGTTGCCTGACAGTATTGTTGCTGAATTAGTTGCAAAACTTGAGCTACTGTCAAAGAAATATGAAACTACCTTTGCTGAACTTGAAGAAGAAATTGCAGAAACTGAAAAATCACTCTCAGCAATGATTGAAACATTAGAAGGCGGCGAATTTGATATGCTGGGCTTAAGCGAATTAAAGAAACTTCTGGGACCTGTCTGCCGGCAGGCAGGGGGTGTGCAAAATGACTAATGAAAATGGCAAACCTCAAATAAGATTTGCGGGATTCGATGACCTGCCTGCCTGCAGGCAGGAGCTTGGGAAATGGTGTGCCTATGTTTTGCTTTGTGATGACGGAAGCCTTTATAAAGGCAAAACCAATGATATAAACAGACGACTTAAAGAACATTTAGACGGTAACGGTGCAAGGCATACAAAACTGCATAAACCTGTAAAATTAGTTTACATCGAATATTTTGATACAGAAAAAGAAGCTCTTGAAAAGGAAAAGTATCTTAAAAGCGGAGGTGGCAGAGAATGGCTGAAAAAAATAATGAGTTGTGCCAAATGACGAAAAAAACAGACGCTCCGGCGATTCGATTTAAGGGATTTTCAGGTGCTTGGGAACAGCGTAAGTTATCAGATGTTGTTGATTCTGTAGATACCGGTAAAAGCAAATTTGATAAAGAAGGTTCGTCTGGAGAGTATCCGATTCTTGGCTCTACTTCTGTGATTGGATATGATGATGAATATGATTATGATGGAGATTTCATTTTAACAGCTCGTGTTGGAGCAAATGCAGGTAGTTTATATCGGTATGCGGGAAAGGTCAAAATCAGCGATAATACAGTATTTATACAGACATCACAGAATATAGAATTTCTTTATCAGTTGCTTGCTCGCTTCGATATCAAGAAACTTTCATTTGGTACTGGGCAACCTCTGGTGAAAGCAAGTGAACTAAAAAGTTTAGAACTGATGATGCCAACAGATTTGGCAGAACAACAGAAAATAGGAGCCTATTTCCGTAGCCTCGACCACCTCATCACCCTTCATCAGCGTAAGCTCACAAAGCTCCAGAATATCAAGAAAGCGTGCCTTGAAAAGATGTTCCCCTGCCCGTCCGCCCGCCTGTCCGGCGGACAGGGCAGGCGGGCGAAAAATGGTTCAAATGTTCCGGAAATCCGTTTCAAGGGATTTACTGACCCTGCCTGCCGGCAGGCAGGAGCTTGGGAACAGCGTAAGCTCGGAGATATTGGTAAAGCACGCTCTGGAGTGGGCTTTCCCGATGCAGAACAAGGTGGGGTAATCGGTGTACCGTTCTTCAAAGTATCTGATATGAACTTGGACGGCAATGAGAATGAAATGACTATTGCTAATAACTATGTTACGGCTGAGCAGATTGCTAACTACAGATGGTCGCCTATTACGGAGTTGCCAGCAATTTTCTTTGCAAAGGTTGGAGCTGCTGTGATGCTAAATCGCAAGCGTTTGTGCCGTTTTCCCTTTCTTTTGGACAACAACACAATGGCATATTCTCTCAGCCCAACGAAGTGGGACGCAGACTTTGCAAAGGCTCTGTTTGGAACAGTTGATTTGACTTCCTTGGTTCAAGTTGGAGCGTTACCGTCCTACAACGCCGGAGATGTTGAATCAATGGAAATATATCTGCCGAGCCTTTTAGAGCAAGAGCAAATCGGAGCTTATTTCAAACAGCTCGACCACCTCATCACCCTTCATCAGCGTAAGCTCACAAAGCTCCAGAATATCAAGAAAGCGTGCCTTGAAAAGATGTTTCCGCAAGCGTAGGCGGACAGGCGTTTAAGGGGAAAGCAAATGGCAAAAATTATTTTATATCACGGCAGCCCAAATAAGGTTGTTGTGCCACAATACGGCTTTGGCGAGGACAGACACGATTACGGAAAAGGCTTTTATTTAACAGAAAATATTGCTCTGGCAAAAGAATGGGCAGTTTGCCGTCCGGACGAAAAAAATGGCTGGGTTCATAAATATCAGCTTGATACGGATGAACTTAAAATATTGGATTTTAAGGATAAAGGTGTTTTAGCCTGGCTTGCAGAACTTATGAAGCACAGAGAAGCTGCTGATTCTAAGCGTTACCGGGTGCTTGCAAAGAAATTTATTGAAAAATATGGCGTTGATACAGATGGATATGATGTTATAAAGGGGTGGAGAGCAAATGCTTCATACTTTTACATTGCAAAAGAATTTGTACGCGACAATATTGATATTGAAATCCTGGAAGAATTGCTGTCGTTGGGCGGGCTTGGCATTCAATACTGCATAAAGTCCGCTCTTGCTTATTCAAAACTTGCCGAAGTTAAAGATTCACTTATTAGCATTGACTACAGCGAGTTTAACGAAAAGTACAATCAAAGAGATGTAAATTCAAGACAGAAAATGCGTGAACTTATAGATTCCGACGCCAATAAAGTAACAAATGTATTCAGCACATTGCTTGAGAGGTGATTATTATGCCTGCATATTCTGAAAGCTATTTGAACGATGTTGTCGAAAATCAGGGCAAACTTTTTGACCTTGTATCACAGAATTATCCCGACAAGGACACTTTTGACTTTATCAACACATATATGCAAAGCAAAACAAGAAAAAGCATTGATGAAGCTAAAGCCTATGTAAACACAATGAGCGCTCCAGAACTGTGGGAATATTTCTGTAAAACCGACGGATTTAAACTAAAAAACGGCAGGGCGATTCAAGGCTTTATGCCGGACTGGATTGGCGAATTTTATGCTTATTATCAGTGGTATTACAATATTCCGAGCAGAGAAGTCGTTAAAAAAGTTCCGTTAAGCTTTTTAATAAAGGCATACAGCGGACTTCATGATTTAGAACTTGATTTAGCTGTTAAAAAAGTGGGAGAGGCATAAGACGATGGTTTTTAACAAAGAACTGGATTTTGAAGCGGCTTTGATAAAGATATTATCCGAAAAAGGATGGGAGAAAGAAGTCCTTAAAAATTACTCAGAGCAGGATTTGCTGAAAAATTGGGCAAACATTCTTTTTGAAAATAACAGAGATATTGACAGATTGAATGATTATCCTCTGACAGACAGTGAAATGCAGCAAATCTTAGAGCAGATTGAGGCTCTCAGAACACCATTACGGCTTAATGGCTTCATCAATGGTAAAAGTGTGTCTATTACAAGAGATAATCCAGATGATAAGTTGCATTTCAGCAAAGAAATCAGTCTTAAAATCTATGACCGTCGTGAAATTGCCGCAGGACAGAGCCGTTATCAGATAGTGGAACAGCCTAAATTTCCTACAAAGTCAAAGATACTTAATGACCGTCGAGGAGATTTAATGCTGCTCATCAATGGTATGCCGGTAATTCATATCGAGCTTAAGAAAAATGGAATACCGGTAAGTCAGGCATATAACCAAATAGAAAAATATTCTCACGAGGGTATTTTCAGCGGATTATTTTCTCTGGTACAGATTTTTGTGGCAATGTCGCCTGAAGAAGCAGTTTATTTTGCTAATCCGGGTCCGGACGGCAAGTTTAATCCTGATTATTACTTCCATTGGGCAGATTTTAACAACGAGCCTATAAATGAATGGGATAAGGTAGCGTCTACTCTGCTTTCCATACCTATGGCACATCAGCTAATAGGATTTTATACGGTTGCTGATGATTCTGACGGTGTCTTAAAAGTAATGCGAAGCTATCAGTATTTTGCGGCAAGTGCCATTTCAGATAAGGTTGCTAAAGCAAAATGGGAAGGAAATAATCAGCTTGGTGGATATGTGTGGCATACAACAGGTTCGGGCAAGACAATGACGAGCTTTAAGTCGGCACAGCTTATTTCAACCTCAAAGGACGCTGACAAGGTTATTTTCCTTATGGATAGAATTGAACTTGGTACTCAGTCTTTAAAAGAATACCGTAACTTTGCGGGGGCAGGACTTACCGAAGAACAAAAAAATAACACTGTTCAGGAAACAGAGGATACCAATGTACTGATTGGAAAACTTAAGAGCACTGACACGAAAGATGTTCTGATAGTTACTTCTATTCAGAAAATGAGCAATATCAAAGATGAGCTTGGCGGACGAAATGCTCACGATATAGAATTGATAAACAGAAAGCGTCTTGTATTTATTGTTGATGAAGCACACCGCTCCACCTTTGGAGATATGTTAATCACGATAAAGAATACATTCCCAAGAGCAATGTTCTTTGGGTTTACGGGAACACCGATACAGGATGAAAACCAGAAGAAAAATAATACAACAACAACTGTATTTGGTAATGAATTACATCGGTACAGTATTGCTGATGGAATCAGAGATAAGAATGTTTTAGGGTTTGACCCTTATAAAGTGCTGACATTTAAGGATAAGGATGTCCGCAAGGTTGTCGCTTTAGAAATGGCAAAGGCAAAGACAGAAGAAGAAGCAATTTCTGACCCTGAAAAAAGCGAAATTTATTACAGATATATGAACCCTGGCCAGGTTGCAATGGCAGGAAAAAAAACTCCGGACGGAGAATATATAAATGGCATAGAAGATTATATTCCAAAGTCGCAGTATAAAACGCCCGCTCATAAACAATCAGTTGTAAAGGATATATTAGAAAACTGGGTAACGCTCAGCCATAACAGCAAGTTCCACGCTATTTTTGCTACGAGCAGCATTCCCGAAGCTATCGATTACTACCGCTTAATAAAAAAAACAAAGCCTGAACTAAAAGTAACAGCCTTGTTTGACCCGAGCATAGACAATAAAGGCGGCGTACAATTTAAAGAAGACGGACTTGTTGAACTGATTACGGATTATAACGAAAGGTACGGACAGGAGTTTTCTATCGCTACGTTCACAAAAATGAAGAAAGACATTTCTGCCCGACTTGCACATAAAAAGCCGTATGAGAGAATCGCCAATGAGCCGGAAAAACAGATTGATTTGCTTATAGTCGTTGACCAGATGCTTACCGGATTTGACTCTAAGTGGATCAACACGCTTTATATGGACAAAATTCTTTTGTATGAAAATATCATTCAGGCATTTTCAAGAACTAACCGTCTTTTTGGTCCTGATAAGCCTTTTGGCACTATCCGCTATTATCGTAAGCCGCATACAATGGAGCGCAATATCAATGATGCGGTTAAGCTGTATTCAGGCGACAGACCATTAGGCTTGTTTGTTCAACATCTTCCGGAAAATCTCAAAAAAATGAATGAGGTTTTTAAAGAAATATCGGAATTGTTCACAAACGCCGGCGTAGATAATTTTGAAAAACTGCCAGAAGACGTTAATGTATGCAGAAAATTCGCCAAGGAATTTAATGAATTTAACGGTTACTTAGAAGCAGCTAAAATCCAGGGCTTTAAGTGGGAAGTTCCAACATACAAAGATGAAGAAACCGGAAACGTTATTGATGTTCTTATAGACGAGAACACATATCTGGTTTTGGTTCTTCGTTACAAGGAGCTTCTAGGAGACGGCAGTTCAGAAAGAGGCGAAGATGTTCCGTATGACCTTGAAGGCTACATTACAGAAATTGACACAGGTCTTATCGACTCTGATTATATGAATTCACGCTTTGATAAGTATATAAAATTGCTTAATGTTGAAGGCGCAACGCAGGAAACAATCGAACAGGCAGAAACAGAATTGCATAAGACATTTGCCACACTTTCGCAGGAAGAACAAAAGTATGCAAATATTTTTCTGCATGATATTCAGAGGGGCGACGTAAAAGTTAGAGAAGGCAGAACCTTGCGAGATTACATCAACGAATATTTATCAAGGGCAAAAGATGACCAGATTCATCGTGTGTCTCTTGCCGTAGGCGTTGACGAAAGCATTCTCCGGAATATTATGAGCCTGCACCTTAGCGAAGCAAATCTAAATGAGTTTGGCAGATATGACGAACTAAAAAAGACAGTTGATAAAGCCAAAGCAAAAGCATATTTTGAGAAAATCGAAGGTGTTAAGATTAGTCCGCCAAAAGTAAACATAAAAGTGGATAATCTGCTGCGGGAGTTTATTCTTACCGGCGGGTTTGATATAAAAATGGAGTAGCAGAATATTACAAGGCAATAGAAAAAAGCACAGAAAACACAGATTCTGGCATTTTTGTTGAGTTTATGCTTGAATTAATTCTGGATTCCTTAAAATTGCACATAAATGATACTGTAAATGATACTGTAAATGATACTGTAAATTTAATTTTGAAACTTATAAAAGAAAATCCTTTTGTTTCTTATGATGAAATTGCAAAATCATTAAAAAAATCCCGTGCAACAATAAGCCGTAACATTGCTGAACTAAAAAAGCAGGGAATTCTAGAAAGAGTTGGCTCAGACAAAAACGGCAAATGGCAGATAAAAAAATAACAGCTCTAAAGTCTGTTGATTTTTGCAACAGGGATTGAAAACTAAAACTCAATTTTTTTGTATAATGGGCGCATGGCTAAAGCAATTATTTTGATGGGAATTAAACATTGCGGAAAATCTACTCAGGCGGCTCTTCTTTCTGAATTTTTTGGTGTGCCTTGTTTTGATACTGATGATTTGATTTGTGAAATGTCTGGAAAATCTCCGCGCGAACTTTTTATTCAGGGTGGGGAAGATGCTTTTAAAACGGCAGAAAAAAATGCCTGTTTTGAATTAAAATCCCGCTTAAAAAACTGTGCTTCAAATGCTGATTGTAAGTTTAGTGCCTGCGTGGCAACTGGCGGTGGAATCTGCAACAATCCTGAAGCAGTTGAAATATTAAAAGAATTTGGAATTTTAGTCTTTTTAAATGCCCAGGAAAAAATTGCTGCCGACAGAATCGTAAAAGAAGCAAAGATTGATGTTGAAGGAAAGCTTTTTAATCTTCCTGCATACATTGCAAAAGAAAATCCAAAAAACTTAAACGATGTAAGAAAGATTTTTCATCAGTTTTACGAAAAAAGACAGAAAATCTACAGCGGACTTTGTGATATTTGCGTAGAAACGGGAAGTGCTCCAAAAATTGAAAACCGGAATTCAATAATCGAAGCTCTTTCTGCAAAAGATTTATAAAAAAAATGCCCTGAAATAAATTCAGGGCAATAAACAAAAACTGCTGTTATTCTCCGCAACCGCCGCAGCTGCCACCGCAACTGCAGCCTTCTTCTTCGTCACATTCGCCGTCTGAGCATCCGCCTCCACAGCCTCCGCAACTTCCGCCACAACCACCGCAGCCGCCTGCTGAGTATGGAGCAGTTTCTTCTTCTGTTGCTTCTCTTACGTCTACAACTTCAACATCAAAATGAAGGTTTTTGCCTGCAAGTTCGTGGTTTGAATCTACTGTAACTGTTTCTGGAGTTACTTTTGTAACTGTAACAAGCATTACTCCTGTTGGTGTGTCTGCCTGAAATTTCTGTCCAACCTGAATTTCTGCGTTTACGTCAAAACGATCGCGTGGAACTTCTACAACATATTCCTGACGATATTCGCCGTATCCGTCTTTTGGGGCAATTACGGTTGAAAATTTGTCACCTTTTTCGTGTCCTTCGAGTTCTCTTTCCATTCCTGGAATAAGCATTCCAACTCCGTGGAGATATTCGAGGGCTTCTTTGCCGCTTGAAGAATCGATTACGTTGCCGCTATCGTCTTTGAGTGTGTAATGGATTTTTACCATTGTATTTTTCTGAATTTTCATCTGTCGTCCTCTAAAAAGAATAAGGAAATTTTTATTGATTATATAGAAAAATCAATTTTTATGCCATTTTAGAAAGTTTGTGTTCCAGTTCAAGAATTCGCTTGTGCAGATAATGGTCAACTGTTGCTTTTTCCAAAACTCCGAGTGGTTTATTTTCGTTGTCTACAATGCAGATTGCGTCTGTGTCGTAGTCGTCAAATATTTTGTAAGTGTCTGGAAGCGGAGTTTCTGGCGTGCATGTGTGAATTGCCTTGTCCATAATGTCCATAGAAACCATGTAATTGCCCATTTCGCCGATTTGCATTGCTTCTTTTAAGTGTTCAAGGCTGATTTGTCCTGCAATTTTTCCGTCTGAACCTCGTACTGCGTAATTCATATTTGAATGATGACTAAAAGAGTCGATTATGTCGCCAACCATGTCTGTTTCGTTTACGATTGCATAGCTTGAAAGTGAACAGATTTTTTCGCCTTCAACTTCTACATCTTTTACGAGAGTTGTTTTCATTAAATCTTCTACAGTTATGTCTAGTCCTACTTCGCCAGCCTTAGAAACTCCGTAGCGTACACAAATTGGTCCAATAATCTGAACAATGAACGTTGTTGCCGTAATAATCAGCATTATTTCGCCGCCAATCGTGTCTGCAAAGTCTCTTCCTGCAGAAGTACTCAAACCAATTGCAACTCCTGCCTGGCTTAAAAGACAATACGGAAGATATTTGCGGACTGTGTCCGGAGCTTTTGTTAAGTGTGCTCCAATGCGTGAACCGATTGTTTTACCGAGTGTGCGGCCACCAATGTACAAAATGGCGATTAAAATAAAGAGCGGTTTTAACTGCCATACGTTGAGTTTTGCTCCAACTGTAACAAAAAACAGAACGTAGATTGGCGGTGTGTATTTGTCCACGAGTTTGAACATATTTTTTACTTTTGGAAGTGAAAAATTTGTAATGTAAAAACCAATCGTCATGGCTGCCATTATGTGGTCAAATTTTAAATCAACCGGGCCAGCCTTAAATACAGCGAGAGAACAGATTCCCGTAGACAAAAAAAGTGCGCCTAAACTAAAACCAAGAACGCGGCCGTCGTCGCTCATCATTCCTGTAATGATTTTTGTAAGAATAAATCCTATTACAAGACCAATAAGAATTGAACCTGCAATTTCGTAAGCGATTGAACCTAGCTGAGCAAGAACAGGAACAGAGCGTCCTTCGAGCATTGGAGACGCAATTGCTGTTGCAACAGTGTAGGCAACGAGTGCAAAGGCATCGTCCATGGCAACGATTCCGAGAGTTGTTGTGGTTACAGGACCTTTTGTTCTGTATTCTTTTAAAACGTCTGTGGTTGCTGCTGGCGCTGTCGCCGTACAGATTGCACCGAGTAAAAGTCCAAGGCTTAGAGCGTAGGCTGCATTACCAGTAATAAAAAATGTTGCTGTTCCAACGAGAATTGCAACAATGACAAACGGAACTGTAGTTTCGCCAAGAAGAATTCCTACAAACTGTTTTCCGTATTTTTTAATTACGCTGATTTTAAGTTCTGCACCAACAAGAAAACCAATTAAAGAAAGTGCAATTGTGCTGATCGGGTCGAGTGCGGCAATCAGTTTGTCGCCTAAAATCTTAAATCCCGAAGAACCAATAATAATTCCAATTACAATGTAGCCGACAACCTGTGGAATTTTAAGTTTTTGAAAAAGTCTTCCGCCAAAAGAACCAAAAAAAATCATGAGTCCGAGCAAAAAAACAATCTGTCCGCCCTGTAAACTCTGAAAGTGCATTTGCGCTGGTAATAACGCTGCTAATGGATTTTGCATTTTTAACCTCAATTTGTTTAAAAATTATAGTGAATTGATTACTTATATGCAAAAAAGTGAAGCAGCGGCAAAAAGGCGCAATGTTGTTTTATTTCATCAATGAGCGGACTGTTTCAGCTGGAGTTGTTCCTTCGTATAAAAATGCGTACATTGCAGCAGCTCCTACGAGTTTTCTTCCGTATTCTCTGGTTTCCTGGAAAGGCAGGGTTTCTAAATAAATATCCATGCTCATTTTTGCGGGGCGCTTCCAGCGTCGTACATTTGTTAAACCGGCATTGTATGCAAACAGCGCTAATAATTCTGATTTGCCTTCTGTGCGTTCAATCAGACCTGCGTAGTAATGACTTCCGAGCATAATGTTTGTTTCCGGATCAAAAATATCAAAATCCGGACTGAGTTTTAGTTTTCGTGCTTCATCCCCTGCGGTTGCACTCATAAGCTGGGTTAAACCTTTAGCACCCGCTGAACTTCCTGCTTTTGCGTCAAAAAAACTTTCGCTTCGGATTAAGGCGTACAAAAGAGATTCTTTAAGGTTGTTTTCTTTGCAGGCCTTTTGAACAAAAGTTGAATAAAACCGCGGAAAATTCAATTCAAGTAATTCATAAGGAATTTTTCCTGACCACATTCTTTTTGTTCTGTCTGCAACGCGTAAACTCTGCACAGAATAAGTGTTGTTAAAATTGCCACAGTCATTTAAAAAACGGCAGACCTGAATATTTGTTTCTATCGACAGATTTTTGCGGTCTTTGAGCCATTGTTCATAAATCAACTGCGGAAATCCGTAAGCGGCGTATCCTGTAAGAAGAATTTTTGCATTTTCGTCTTCTTTTACTGTTTTTTCCTGACCGCCAGAACACAAAACGTCTTTTACGTAAGTCGGGTCAACAATATTCAATCTTTCGAGTGCGCAGACTTTGTAATAAGTGTCTGCATTTCCACTCAAAACGCGTGTAAATGCACTAACTGCTTCTTTTGTTTTTGGTTTTCCGTTTGTTTCTCCGTAGCCTTCTTCAAGAATTCTTCCAGAAATATATGCAAACTTGCAGGCTGTTTCTTCTGATGCGCAGGAATCTATAAGTTTCCACATATCATAAAAATCCTGCCATTTTTCGTGGCTCAAAAGCAAAACAGAAAAATTATCAAAAAAATCGTCAAACCATTCTTTATTGCTTATTTTTGAAGCATATTTTTTTAACGTAACAATTATGTCGTCTGTGGACATTCTCAGCTGCATATTCAAAAGATACCACAGTGCGTTGTCAAAACGTTCTGCGTCTTTTGTGCAGTCGAGCGCAGATTTAAAACGCTGTACAACCTTGTCCTGAAAACGTCCTGCTCTGTCGTAAAGGCGCGAAGCATAAAAATAAGCACAGTAAGCAAGTTCATAAATCGGCTGGGCTTCCTGTTCAGATTGAATTTTTCTTGCCGTAAGAACATAAGAATTTGCAAGGTTTTCAAAATCGCGGGCACTTTTTGTAAAATCATCTGTGCCGTATAAAGCAGCTTTGCCAATGTCGCTTAAAATCTGGTAATGCGGATTTTTGTTTTCTTTTTTGTAAAGCTCAAGAATATTTTTAGTTTCGTTGAATGCCGTTCTGTAGTTTTTCTTAAAAATCAAAATGCGATAGTTCATAATTTGAATATCTGACGGAAGTTCCGTCGTTTTTGAAGAATTCAAATTATTTTCGATCGGATTGAGCGACTTTAAATATTCACAATAAAAAGATTCGTGAGTTTCTGTAATTGAGCGTGTTGTAAACCAGTTGAATAATTCACTTTTCAGGCGTTCATCCTTGCGTTTTAAAAGACTGTTCAATCGTAAAACCACAAGGCGATTTGGAGAATCTGTCAAAGAAATTTTATCTGTAACAGAAATTATTCGCGAAAATTCTCCCTGCGAATAAAAAACTTCCGATGCCGTTAAAATTGAGTTTTCGTCACCGTATTTTTTTGTAAGAATTTTTGCTGCGTGGTTTCGTTCGCTTACGTTGCCGAGTGTTGTCAGTTTTTCTGCGGCAAGCCGCGCAATTTTTGGATTTGATTTTTCTGCACTTTTTGAAAAAAGTCTGATTGCAGTTTTTTGATCGTTCTGTTCGAGCGATTTTAATGCCATAAAGTAAAAATCATCGTTTTTAAACTGCGCCTTAAGAGAATTTTTTGCCTGTGCGCAAGAAGAAAAGAGCATTAAACATAAAAAAGCCATCAGAACAGACCGATGGCTTTGTGATTTTAAATTTTTCAATTTATTTGATCCGTAGTTTATTCAACAGGAATTAAAATGTCAGTTCCTGAAATTATCTTATCTGGATTTTTGATTTTATTGTATCTGGCAATTTTTGGGTAGCGCCACGGATTTTTGTAATAAGCGTCGGCAATGTCCCAGAGAGTGTCGCCCCAGCGGATTCTATATTTTACATCCTTTGCTTTTTGTGTTTCTGCAACTGGAGGAACTGCCGGAACAACAACCTCTGGCTGTGGAGCCACAACAATCTGATCTTCGACAGCCTGAGGAGCAGTTTCTTCTGGTTCTGCAGGAACTGGAGGTTCTTCGTCAATTTGAATTTCTACAGGCGGTTGACTTTCCTGTGCGTCTTTTTCCGCAGGAATTTCTGCCGGAGCTTCAAAAACTTTATCTTCTTTTGCTGCAGAAGTATTGCGGCCTTTAATCAAATTGTATTTTGAAGGCACAACAAAAAGAACAAGAATCGTTGCAATTACACAGATGATTGCGCAGATTATGCAGACAATCATTGGAACGTGTGTCTTTTTTTCTTCTGAATCTTCGTCTTCGTAAACTGTGCTTTTTCCGTCGAGAGTTTCTTTATCGTAAAGATCAGAAAAATCCATTGCCGGGCTTGAAGAAGTATTTAAATCTGGTTCATTAAAAACCGGATCATCTTTAAATGCCGGATCGTCAAAATATCCGGTTAAACCTTCTGCCTTTGGAGTTTCGTCTTCTGTCGTTGTTTGTGTAGAAGAATCCAGATTGTCAAAATCCGGGAGTTCAAAATCTTCGCTAGACGGCGTTGTGCTTTCTGCTCCGGTTGTATAAACAATTCCGTCAGAATCGTCGGTGTCGCTCGTAAAGCTTGAAGTATTAAACATTTCGTCATCAATCTTTGGAAGTGCACTTTCTTCCGGTTCTGCGATTGTCTGTTCCTGCTCTTCTTCTACAGATTCAGCTGCAAAATCTTCGGCTGGCTGTTCTTCAACATCTTCTTTTGCAATTTCGCTGTCAAAACTAAAAGGAACGTCCTGTGCTTCCTGAGTTTCTTGTGGCGCCTGTACCGAATCTTCTGCGCCGTCGTCAGCATTAAAATCAAAGTCTGACAGGTCAACAGCTTCTGTCTTAAAATCATCAGAAAAATCAGGTTCGTTAACAACAGGTTCTTCTATTATTGTTTCTTCTGGTTCTGCATCCTGTGCAGGCTCTTCTATTGCCGTTTTGTCCAGAGTTTCTTCTTGTTCTGGTTCTTCTGCCAGAGTTTCGCCTGGTTCGCTAATTTCGTTGGTTTTATTTTCTTGTGATTCGTCTTTTTCCGGAGAATCAGAAAGTTCAAAATTGGTTGGTTCAGCGCGTTCTGCAAGAGTGCGGCTTACGAGAGTAACGCTGGTTTCGCTTTGTTTGCCGGTTTCTTCGTCAACAACCTTTGCATCGAGTTCATTATTTTCGTTAAGAGCAAGCGAAAGATGTAATTCAGCTTCGCCATTAGGATGCGGAATAAGATTAGAAACTTCGAGAGTATCAACGTACTGGGCGTCTTCCATGGTGCCGGTTTCTGAACGGTACAAATCAATCTGAACTTTAGTCTGGCCATCTTTTACGGTTGTTAAATCAAGCTGGTAAGATTTAGCAGTTCCTTCTTCAAGAATAGGATAAAAAGAACCGTCTGCGAGTTTAATTCCGATTGTTTTCATATTTGTCCCTCATAAAAAATTAAGTGGCGACCAAAAAAATGGTATTCAATTTTAATATCGGCAGACAAAGAAAAATTCTGAAATGAATTTATTCTGATTATGGGGCTTCCCAGCCGCAAAAGCGTCGGGTCGGGCTATCCGTGGTTCCGCTGTTCGCTCCAATGTTTATTGCCAGTTGCGTGGGCTAACAACTGGCAATAAACATCGCCTTCGGCGCCACTACTATCCCTAAGCTGAAGAAGTAAAATATAAAAACCTGCTATTAGGACTTATTACTATTTATATTTTTTTTGGATGTGTTATTATATTTACAAGATGACGGTACGCAATACAAAACAACGCGATTTAGTTGCAAAACTCATGCAGAATAATTTTTCGCATCCGACCGCTGATGAGATTTACGAACTTGCCAGGGCGCAGAATCCTCACATTAGCCGGGGAACGGTTTACAGAAACTTAAATTTTCTTGCAGAGAGCGGGGCAATTTTAAAAATCGTTGTACCAGATGGCGCTGATCATTATGACAGCACACTCGACTGTCATTATCACTTTCATTGTGAACAATGTGGAAAAATGTACGATGTTCCGCGGAGTGTTACTCTGGAAATGGATAAGGCGGCGCGAGAAATGGAAAGACAGGGTTTTTCTGTAAAAGGCCATAATCTGATTTTTACAGGTTTGTGCCCGGATTGCAGAAACAACTGACAAAAAATCGTACGGAGACAAAAAATTCCACAGAAAACAGGAGAAACAGTCAAAATGGAAAACATTAAAGGAACACAGACAGAAAAAAACTTACAGGCAGCTTTTGCCGGCGAATCTCAGGCAAGAAACAAGTACACCTATTTTGCAAGTAAGGCTCGTAAAGAAGGTTATGAACAGATTGCAGATATTTTTGAAGAAACTGCACGCAACGAAAAAGAACATGCAAAAATCTGGTTCAAACTTCTCCACGAAGGCGACATTCCTTCTACTGCAGAAAATTTAAAGGCTGCTGCAGAAGGCGAAAACTACGAATGGACAGACATGTACGAATCTTTTGCAAAAACTGCAGCAGAAGAAGGTTTTCCGCGCATTGCAAAACTTTTTGAAATGGTTGGCGCAATCGAAAAGCACCACGAAGAACGCTATTTAAAACTTTTGGATAACGTAAACAAAGAACTTGTATTCAGCAAGGACGGAGACGCAATCTGGCAGTGTGCAAACTGCGGTCACATTGTTGTTGGCAAAAAAGCTCCTGCTGTTTGCCCTGTTTGTGCTCATCCACAGAGCTTCTTCCAGGTTGAAGCAACAAATTACTAATTTTTGCACTTATAGTACACTGTAAAAGCATAAGGGCATCCGAAGCGGTTTTGCAACGGATGCCCTTTTTTTTGCAGATTTGGAACTGATTGTCAGTTTTTAGTTCCTGAACGAATGAATCGGTGCTGGAATTCTTCCGCCGCGGTTGATAAATTCTGCGCAGCCGAATTTGCTTACCGGCATTACAGGGCAGCCGCCCAAAAGTCCGCCAAATTCAACCCAGTCACCTGCTTTTTTGCCTGGCGCAGGAATTAAGCGAACTGCCGTTGTCTTTGAGTTTACCATTCCGATTGCAAATTCGTCGGCCATAATTCCGCTGATTGTCGTTGCCGGTGTGTCGCCCGGAATTGCAATCATATCAAGTCCTACCGAGCAGACTGTTGTCATTGCTTCAAGTTTTTCAAGACAGATTGAACCTTGTTTTACAGCGTTAATCATTCCTTCGTCTTCCGAAACCGGAATAAATGCACCGGAAAGTCCGCCTACGTTTGTAGAAGCCATTACGCCGCCTTTTTTTACCATATCTGTGAGCATTGCAAGCGCCGCAGTTGTTCCCGGACAGCCGGCTCCTTCAAGACCGATTTCTTCAAGAATGCGTGCAACAGAATCTCCGACTTCCGGAGTTGGAGCAAGTGAAAGATCGAGAATTCCAAAGTCAACGCCAAGTCGTTTTGCGGCTTCTGTTCCAACAAGCTGACCTAAGCGTGTAATCTTAAACGCCATCTTCTTGATTCCTTCTGCAAGCTCGTTGATAGGTCTTCCTTTGTAGTCCTTTGCTGCCGCAAGAATTACGCCAGGGCCTGAAACTCCGACATTTATAACAGCGTCGCCTTCTCCAGGTCCGTGGAAAGCTCCAGCCATAAACGGGTTATCTTCCGGGGCATTGCAGAAAACTACGAGTTTTGAGCAGCCGTTTACTGCGCAGTCTTTGCTTTCTTCTGCTGTTTTTTTGATTATTTCGCCCATGAGTTTTACGGCATTCATGTTGATTCCGGATTTTGTTGAACCGCAGTTTACAGACGAGCAGACGTAGTCTGTTGTTGCCAATGCTTCCGGAATTGATTCAATTAAAATTCTGTCTGCTGGAGTTATTCCTTTTGGAACGAGGGCAGAAAAACCGCCGATAAAGTTGATTCCAAGCTCTTTTGCACATTTGTCGAGAGTGCGGCAGTATTCAACGTAGGATTTTGCATTGCCTGCTCCTGCAACGAGCGCGATTGGAGTTACCGAAATGCGTTTATTGATGATTGGAACTCCGAATTCTTTTTCAATGTCCTGACCGACTTTTACAAGATTGCCAGCCTTTTTCATGATTTTGTCGTAGATTTTCTGATTTGCTGTTTTAGCGTCTGAATCTGCGCAGTCCAAAAGCGAAATTCCCATAGTAATGCAGCGCACATCGAGCTTTTGCTGCATGAACATATTAACGGTTTCCTGAATTTCTACAGGTGTAAAGAGCATAAGAGTTCCTCCCAAAAAAAGTAATCCGCTACGAAAATATAATGGCTTTGATAATATATTTATTTTTATGTTTTGAAAATTACCTTTATTTTTGCAAAAGATTGACGGTTTTGTTCACTTGACCGTTTAAGGCGTAAAAAGATATTATATTCTTACTCTAAAATGTTTAGGAGCGCATTATGGCTGTAACAACTGAAAATAAAAAATCATTGAACCCTGTAGTTGAAGGATTGCTCGGAATTGGTTCACTTGTTGTAATTACTGTTGTAGGATTTTTTGTATTCTACGCATTTGACATTCTTCTTTTGGACTTTGACCCAATCGGAAAACTCGTAAGTTTTATTGCTCATTTGTTCTAATTTTTTTAGATTTTTGAGAAAAATAAAAGCCGGTTTGATTTTATCGAACCGGCTTTTTTTATGTGTGCGAACGACTTGCGCTGGTGGTTTCGACGGGATCAACCACCGTGTGTGACCGACCTGCGCGCAACCACCGTGTCGCTACTCTTTTACTATAATTTTATACATTGGATCTTCGGCAGGGCAAAGTTCCAGAATGTGTTTTTCTGCTGCTAGAACTTCTGTCGGATCGTGGGTTACGTGCAGTAAGGTTGTTGTTCCTGATTCTGCAACTTTTTCGAGAAGATCTAGAATTTTCTGGCGATACTGTTCGTCCAGACCGTGGCATGGTTCATCTAAAATCATTATTTTTGGAGATTTTACTGCTGCGCGGATAATTAAAATTGCGCGCTGTTCACCGTAGCTTAAATTGCCGAACGATTCGTGTTCGCGTCCTTCAAAGCCTGCAAGTTTTAGCCATTTTTTTGCTGCGCTTATTTCTGTGTCTGTCTTTTTTTCGTAAAGCCCGATTGAATCATGAAAGCCAGAAATTATTACGTTTTCGAGTTCTGTTCCTCCGACCATGCGATATTCAACGTGGAGACGGTAACTTACAATTCCTAAGTTTTTCTTTATGTCCCAGATTGATTCTCCTGTGCCACGTTTTCTGCCAAACAGCCAGACATCATTGCAAAAAACCTGTTTGTTGTCGCCAGTAATAAGTTCGAGTAAGGTTGTTTTGCCTGAACCATTTGGGCCTCGTATAAACCAGTGTTCACCAGGTAAAACTGCCCAGTTAAAATTCTTTAAAACCTGATGATCGTCCCAGCCGACATTTACGTTATTCATATAAACGAGAGATTTTTGTGGGAGCGAAGCGCTGTCTGCTGAATCGCTGCAGGTTTGAATTTCCTGAGTATTTTGATTTGAACTTACAATAGAAGACTGTGCTTCTTTGAGTTGATTTAAAAATTCTTCCTTTTGTGCACTTAAGTTTGCCTGTTTTTTTTCGTTGCGTTCTGCAAGCAGGGCTTCGTAATCTGCTTTTGTTCCGCAGAAAGAAATTTTTGCATCTGAAAATTCCAGAACGTTTGTTATTGTCTGTGGAATTTCGTGGTAGCGTTCCATCGCCATTATTATTGAAGTTTCGTTGTATGCAGAATTGCCTGAATTTTGCCTGCCAACCATTGTCTGAAAGAATTCCAGAAGAATTGAACGGCTTTGTGCGTCTAAGCCTGCAAAAGGATCGCTCAAAATTAAAAGTTTTTTTGCAGAAAGAAGGGCGCGGCAAAGAAGTGTGCGGCGAATTTCTCCTGTAGACATAAATTTAAGTCCTCTGTCGAGAATTTTTTCTACTCCGCAAAGTTTTACTTCTGGCAGTGTTTCTAAACGTTCTGCAATTGGAGGCAGGGGAAGTTGTCTGTGTTTTGCGTCCGGGCCGCCGAGAACTTCGCAGATAAAGCGACGGCCTGTTCTTCCTGTGTCTACGCGGTTCATGTAGTCTGTTTCGTCTAAATTGCGTTCTTCCTGGATTAAGCGGGCTGCACGTTCAAGCGAAACTGTTTCGGTTGAATTTTCAAAGATTGTGTGAACAAGTTTATTTGTTTCGTTGTCTATAAATTGTTTTTCGCCTGAAAGAGCCTGTAAAAAATCAGCTTTTCCGCCACCGTTTGGGCCGATTACAAGCCAGGCCTGACCTGGAAGCATTTGCCAGTTTAGTTTTTCGATTTTTGTTCCGTGCAAATCCTGTACGCGAACATTGTTAAGAGAAATTAGATTTTCCATATTATGTTCCATATGTAAAAAACGATTATAATGAAACAAAAAAAATTATGCACGATGCTCGCTTCTCTAAACACCTGTAACGAAGTTATGCCTGCATAGACGATTTTTTACAGATAATTTAAAATTACTTTTATGAGCATGATTGATTTATACGGTAACGAACCTGGCAACAGTAAAAGCGTTGTTTTTTTGTGCAGTTCGCCATTCGGGCGATTTTTATATGAACTGAGCCTTACTCTCAAAATTCCAAAATTGATGGGAGCGTTTTTACGTTCTCCTTTGAGTGCTTTTTATATTTCGAATTTTGTAAAAAAGAATAAAATTGATATGTCTGCTTTTGAAGGCAGGCGCTTTAAATCTTTTAATGATTTTTTTACCCGGATTGACACTACACGCAAATGCGACACTGATAATTTGCATCTGATTGCGCCTGCCGACAGTGCATTGAGTGTTTATAAAGTTGAAGAAAATTCAACTTTTAAGATAAAAGGTTTTGAATACACTCTTAAAGATTTTTTTGAAACTGATGAGTTTTCTTCCCGGTTTGCCGGCGGAGACTGTCTTGTTTTTCGTCTGGCTGCAACAGATTATCACCGCTACTGTTATATTGATTCAGGAAGAATTGAAACAAATCATTTTTTAGAAGGCAAACTTTATTCTGTTCAACCAATTTGTTGCAGAACTTTTAAAGTTTACACAAAAAACAGACGCAGCTGGACTATTTTGCATACGGACAATTTTGGCGATGTTGCACAGATTGAAGTAGGAGCCTTTAGCGTTGGCGGAATAAAAAATCACCACGAAAACTATAATTTTAAAAAAGGTGAAGAAAAAGGCTTTTTTGATCTGCATGGTTCAACGATTGTTTTACTTTTTGAAAAAGATAGAATTTTACTAGATGAGGAAATCTCTAAACTTACTCAAGACGGAAAAGAATACAAAGTTCGCTACGGACAAAAAATCGGCGTGAGTTGTTAGCTCACGGTGGTTGAGCGCAGTTTTTTTACGCGTTAGGGATTGTAGTGGCGGCGCAGCCGTTGCGCAGCAATGGAGCGGCAGCGGAACCACGAAAAGCCTGGCGGCGCGCGGAGCGCGCCGGAACGCCCAGACAAAAGCAAAAATTTTATAAATTATTTTAGCAAAATTTATATATTTTTATAAAAAATCTGGAATTAGGATTTTTCTTGAAGGTGAGAAAGTCTTATTCTGGAGGTTTTTATGAAAAAAACACTAAAAAAATCAATTTTTGTAAGTTTTGCTTTATTTTTGGCGTTAAACTCGGCAACTTTGTTTGCGGACGGCAGCAAAGAATATGTAACTCAGGAAATTAATGCTACAAGCCGGTGTCTTCCGACATTTTACGAAAATATAAAAGCACGCTGGAATTTTAAAATGGGCTATAAAGACGGTGTTGACGTTGCCCAGTGGAAAAAAGAAGGCCTTGAAAAAGCTCGCGAACTTATTATTCAGGAAGAAGACAACACTCCTTTTGATATGGTTGTGATTGATTCTGAAAAGCGTGACGGTTATACGGCTCAAAAAGTTGTTTTTAATATTTCTCAGGACAGCCGCGTTCTTGCTTATCTGCTTGTTCCTAAAGGCAAAAAAGGTCAGACTTTCCCGGCGGCTCTTATGCTGCACGATCATGGTTCAAACTTTGTGATTGGCAAAGAAAAAATGGTAAAACCTTTTGGAAAATCTGAAGATGATGCTGCAAAATTAAAGAAAACTGAAAACTGGTCGGCAAAGTATTTTTCTAAACTTTATCCTGGTGATGAACTTGCAAAGCGCGGTTATGTTGTTTTGAGTTTTGATGCTCTTGGCTGGGGAGATCGCTCTGTTCCTGGTTTTTCTACGGAAAGTCAGCAGTCGCTTGGTTCAAATCTTTTTAATATGGGCACAAGTTTTGCAGGCATTATTGCGCAGGAAGACTGTCGTGCTGCAAAATTTTTAGCGAGCCTTCCTCAGGTTGATAAAACGAGAGTTGCCTGTGTTGGTTTTAGTATGGGTGGATTCCGTTCCTGGCAGCTGGCGGCTTTGAGTGACGATATTACAGCTGGAATTTCTGTCTGCTGGTTTGGAACAATGAAAGGTCATATTATTCCGAACGACGGTCAGCTCAAAGGAAACTCTGCTTTTTCTATGCTGCACCCGACGATTGCAAAATTCTTAGATTATCCTGATGTTGCAGGTTTAGCTGCTCCAAAACCAATGTATTTTATTGGCGGTCAGTATGATGGAGTAAATCCAGAAGCCGGCACTCTCGAAGCCTACGAAAAAGTTCATAAAATCTGGGCTGCAAATGGCGCTGAAGATAAATTAAAGACAGAAATTGTTGCCGGCATGGAACACGAATTCCCAGCTGCACAGCAAAAGTCAGCATTTGACTGGCTCGACACTGTTTTTAATAAATAGTCTGAATATCGAGTATTTATGTTGAATTTATAAACCACTTCGAATAGCCTCTCGCCGGGAACCTGCCCCAAGCCGCACGGTTGAGTCAAGCTCAATGTGCGTTCGTGTCAGAACCCCGGCTACGGCTATTTGGCATTTACTTAGTAAAAACTAAAAATATTACCCTGAATACAGACTTTTTATTCATGTAGAATTTTATTTATTGCTTCCCGCATACGTTTGTAGGATTCGCTTCCGTTGTATTGAATTTTCTGGATAAAACCAACTTCGTAATAACCGAGGGCGTTTCCTGCGGCATGGCAGGTAAAACCTTTTTTGTACGGTCCGTTCGTTAAAACTATGTGGGGAACGAGACCAATTCCAAGTCCAAGTTGTACGAGGGCCATTATTGCTTCGTTGCCTTCTGTTTCTGCGGCAATTACTGGAGTTACATTGCGCGACTGTGTCCAGACGTCAAATCGTTCTCTGGCAAGTCCGGTTTTTGGTAAAATCAAAGGAACTGAAGAAACAATATCCTGAGGGCTTCCACTTACTTTTTCATATGGACCGCCTGTGCTCGCAGCAAAAACAAGCGGCGTTCTGCGCACAGGAATGCAGTCTATGCCACTGAGCCCCGATTCTGGAATTGCGGCAACTGCAACATCGGCTTCTCCATTTTTTACTGCAATCACGGCTCCTGCCGGATCTCCTGTCTGTACGTTTAAATGAATGTCTGGGAACTGTTCCGTAACTTTCTGCAAAAAAGGCGGCATAATTGAATAGCACGCAGTTACAGAAGCATAAACTTTTAGAGTTCCGCAGATTTTGCCTTCTGATGAATGCAGTTTTGTAAAAATATCTTCTTTTTGACGGAGAACGGTTTGAGCAAAGCGGGCAAAATTTATTCCCTGTTCGGTAAGACTTGCTTCGCGGTTGTTGCGTTCAATCAACTGGCAGCCGGTTTCTTCTTCCAGGCGCGAAATTAAACGGCTTAATGCAGAAGGACTTAAATTTACTTTGTCCGCAGTTTTTGCAAAATGAAGGGTTTTTGAAAGTTCCAGAAAAGCATTCAATTCAAAAAAATCCATAAGCCATTTTAATATGGCACATATTGAGTTTCAATAAAAACAGTTCAAAACGTTTTTTTAAGAAAAATTTCAGTTTATTTTTATATAAAATTGTTTTAATAAAAAAAAGAACAGAAAAAAACTTACGCTTATATTCAATTTTGCCGACAATAAAAACAATAGAAAAACATAAAACCGTTTATAATTAAGGGGAAATCCGGAGGAATATATGAAAAAAACTTTTCTTGCTTTTGCAGCAGCAGCTATTTCTTTTAATGTTTATGCTTTTGATTCTTCTGCTACACTTGCAGTTACTGAGGGCGTAAAAGATTACACTAAAACTTCTTACACAATTACAGAAAAATTTGGCGAATATTATCGTTCTCCAAAGGCAAGATTCCAGCACGTTTTTGACGCTAAAGGACGCCAGACAGAAGCTTTTGAATTTACAGCAAAGGGCGCTGTTGTTGACCGTCTTGCTTATGCTTATGACGGAAAAGGAAATTTAGTTACTACAACTGGTTACGATTCTGACGGAAAAGTAAGCTGGAAAAGCGTTTGTGTTTACGACGAAAAAGGCAACAAAACAGAAGAATCTGAATACAACGCAAGCGATATGCTCGTAAATAAAAGTATCTGGAAATTTACTGCCGGCAAACAGAGCGAAGAAGCTTATTACAATGCTGACGGCGCACTTTTAGGAAAAACAATCACAAAGTTTGATGATTCTGAGCGCGACAGTGAAGTTTGTTCTTATAATTCTGACGGAACTTTGCAGCAGAGACGCGTTTATACATATAACGATGCAGGAAAACTTTCTGAAATTGCCTACACAACTGCCGACGGAAAAATAAATCAGAAAGTTGTATTCCGTTTTGACGAAAAATATTCAATTACAGAAGAACAGACATACAATTCAGAAAACCGCCTTTGCCAGAGAATTATTTACAAATACGACGACAAAGGAAACATTACAAGAACAACAACATATTCTGTTTCTGAAAAATTTGGCGGAACTGTAAACGAACTGATCGACATTAATGAATATGTTTACACATATGCTGACAATTCTGCAAATGATGCAAAATAAATTGAATTAAAAATCACTCTTTAGAATTGCTTAAAAAATGCAAAAAAAAAGGCTGCCTTTTGTAAAGTTTTTTAATACTTACAGGGCAGCTTTTTTATTCTATTCTAGTGTTTTTGCAATAACGCCACCGCCACGGATTACGCCGTCAATGTATAAAACTGCCGACTGTCCCGGGGCAACTGCGCGCTGTGGTTCCTTAAACGAAATTTTCCATGGAGTGCCCGCATACTTTGTTGTGTCTCCTTCCGGAATTTCGTATTTTTCTACTGTTGCTAAAGCCGGGCGACTTGCCAGGCGGATTTTTACCATTGCTTCAAAACTTTCTGCTGGTTCAATTCCTGCTGGCCAGACAAAATCGTCTGCAATAAGCGCATTTGAATTTAAATCATCATTTTTTGCAAGAACAACAAGATTATTTTTTGCATCAATATGCTGAACATAAGCCGGATAGTTCAACGCAACTCCAAGTCCCTTACGCTGACCAATTGTGTAATGTTCAATTCCTTTGTGGCGTCCAAGAACGTGTCCGTCAAGGTCAATTATGTCTCCCGGAACGCTTGGTTTGTCTTCAAAAAGCATGTCAAAATATTCCGGTGGAATAAAATCCTGGCTTTCTTCGCGGTCAGCAGCTTCAATATTTGCCTGACGGGCAAGTTCAAAAACTTCTTTTTTCTGCATAAGTGCAAGCGGGAATCTTACCTTTTCTAAAACTTCCGACGGCAGACGATACAAAAAGTATGTCTGATCTTTTGTTGCATCAGCAGCGCCTGCAATCATTGCCGGTCTTTTGTCTGAACCAAAAAGTCCTTCTTCCGGACGAACAATGCGCGCATAGTGACCAGTGCAAAAATAATCAAACTGAATGTTTAAATTCTTAATTCCTGCTAAAAGTGCATCAAATTTTATAAATCTGTTGCAGCGAATGCACGGATTTGGAGTGCGTCCCGAACGATATTCACTTTTAAAATATTCGAGAACAACTTTGCGATAAGTTTCTTTTACGTCAATAACGTGGTATTCAATGTCGTGCTCTTTGCAGAATTTTTCACATTCGGCAATATTTTCTTCTTCGCCTGGACCATAGCAGGCTTCGCGGACAGGTTTGTCGCTTTTAATTTCCGGCAATTTTCCGTCCCAAATCGACATTGTTGCCCCAATAACTTTGCAGTCCTTATTTTTGAGCATTAAAGCCGTTAAAGTTGAGTCAACGCCACCAGACATTCCAACAACAACAGTGTCGCCCGCTTTTGGCATATCAAGATTTATATAATTCATAAAAACTCCAGAAAATCAGAAAAAATCAAAATGTTCCAATAAAACTAAACAATATAGAAAAAATAATCAATCATAAGAAATTTTGTGCATTTGTTTATCTGGAGCCACCGTCTTTAAAATTCAATTTTCTGTCTCTGCCAGCTTTTCAGGCTTCCGCTAGACGCTCCATTGCTTCGCAACGCCTTCGGCGGCCTTACAATCCGGGCTAAAAGTCTGCTTTTAATTACAGAGCCGGTTTGTGTTGTAAAAAAAATCTGTCTGGTTTATCGTTTACAAAATGACAGTTGAACTAATGACCGAAGAAGAACGCAACCTTGTAATCGACTATCTTTTAGCATACGAAAAATACTGCGTTGTGCTGCTTTCTCAGATTTTGCATGGCGGAAAATCCATTTATCTTTTGCGTGGAAACTTTGGCGAACTTCACGGAGTTTTTAGCTGGTGGCAGGCAAGTTCAATTCATCATTGTATTCCAGACGTAAATGGCAAAAACCGTGCCGAAATTGAGCTTGCCTTAGAACATTTTTTTGCAGAAAATTCCGTAAAATATATTTTTAGCATTGCCGGCGAAAAATCCGCAACGCTTATGTTTAAAGATATTCTTTCGCAAAAATTTTCTAAAAATACTGACCGGCAGTTTGATTATTTTTTAATGGAAAACGGAAGATTTGATTCAACAAAAGATTTACGAAAAATGAACAGACAGCTTGTCGTAGAAAAATGCAGCCAGAACGACATTGACCGCGTTTTTTTATTGCAAAAAGCGTTTGAATTAGAAGAAGTTGTTTTTGAAGATTCTTCCTTTGACGAAGAAAAATGTCTTGCCCGTTTTGAAAATTTTGTAGACGCCGGGGCAGTTTATTCTGGCAAAATAAAAAACGTTCCATTGTGCAAACTTACGGTAAGTGCAGTTGCAAAAAACTATGTAATGATTGGCGGAGTTTATACGGTGCCAAAATACAGAAAATGCGGACTTGGCAAGGCTTTATTAAACAGCGTAACTCAAACGCTTAGCGCAAAAAATAAAAAATGCACGCTTTTTGTAAAAACACAAAACGCAGCAGCAATAAAACTCTACGAACAGACAGGATTTAAAAAATTCAGCAGTTTTATAATTTTATATTATTAGGTTTTATAAAACAGTTTCAAATAGCCTCTCGCCGAGAACCTGCCCCAAGCCGCACGGTTGAGACAAGCTCAATGTGCGTTTGTGTCAGAACCTCGGCTACGGCTATTTGCATTTGGTTAATAAAAATCTAAAATTATTAATTTATCTGGAGAAAAATATGAACGATTTTAATTTATGCCCGGTCTGTGGCAGCAAAAATATTAAAAACGAAAATAACCGCAAATGGCAGTGCCCTGATTGCAGTTTTGAGCTTTACAATAATGTTGCTTCTGCCGTTGGCCTTGTAATTGCCGACTCCGACAAAAAAATTCTATTTGAAAAACGCGCAAAAGAACCTCGCAAAGGGTTTTTAGCCTTTCCCGGTGGATTTGTTGATCCAGACGAAACTGCTGAGCAAGCCTGCGTTAGAGAATGTATAGAAGAAACTGGTGTAAAACCAGAAAAACTTGAATATCTCTGCAGTTTTCCAAACACATACGAATACAACAAAATTGTTTATAAAACCTGCGACTTATTTTTTAAGGCAGAAATTCCTGCGGATTCTAAGTTAAAGGCTCAACAGGGCGAAGTTGACGGATTTGAACGGGTTTTAATAAAAACAGAAGAAGATATAGAAAAAATTCCTCTTGCTTTTGAAAGTGCCCGAAAAACTTTAAAACTTTGGCTAAAATCAATAAAATAATCCAATGGATTCAAAAGTTATTATTATTTCTATTGTTGTAGCAGCTTATGCTGCTTTTGCTGGTCTTTTAATTTCAATTCCATTCAGAATTAAAAAATTAAAAAATGAATGTGGCGAACTAAAAATGAAGCTTCGTTCTGATTTTCCATTGCGTGCAATTCTTACATTTGTTATATGCGCGCTTTTGATTGGAATTATTCCTTTGCGTTCATTTGAACTTTATGTTTCTGCAATTTTTGCTGCAACTTCAGTTCTTGCAACTTACATTGCTTCCAGTCAGGTTGTAAACAGCGGAATGAACGGCGTTTTTGAAAATATGATTATCAGCGACACAACTGCCGTAAAATACGACGAAATATTGTCATTGCCAACGCTTTCTTACGAAAATGACGAAGACACTGTAAATGTGGATTTTCGCCTGATTGAAGTTCTAAAAAAGAATGGAGCAAAAATAACTTTTGCTTTCCCTGACGAAGAAAAAAGAAACCAGGCTCTGCAGATAATTTTAGAGCAGGCTCCACAGTTAAAAGCGTAAATTAAAACTTAAAGTTTAATTTTTGGAGAATTTAAAAATGGCAGACTCAAATATACTCGCTTTTCAGTCAGATTATATGGAAGGCGCACATCTGGTAATTATAAAAAAACTTTCAGAAACAAATCTTTTACACACAGTTGGTTACGGATTTGATGAATATTGTGAAGAAGCTCGCTCTTTAATCCGTTCGGCATGCTCCTGCCCAAACGCTCAGGTTCAGTTTTTAACCGGAGGAACTCAAGCAAACGCAACTGTTATCGACAGTTTATTAAAAAACTGGCAGGGCGTAATTGCTGCAGATTCAGGGCACGTTGCAGTTCACGAAGCGGGCGCAATTGAATACACAGGCCACAAAGTTCTTGCGTTAAAAGGCAAAGATGGAAAACTTTCTGCTGCACAGGTTGAACAGTTTGTTACAGATTTTTACAAAGACGGAAACTGGGAACACATGGTAGAACCAGGCGCAGTTTATATTTCTCAACCAACAGAATTTGGAACTCTTTATTCAAAAAATGAACTAAAAGAACTTTCAAAAGTATGCAGGTCTCATAAAATTCCTCTTTATGTTGATGGCGCTCGTTTAGCTTATGCTTTGGGCAGTGCAGAAAACGACGTTACTCTCAAAGATTTAGCAGAATATGCAGAAATTTTTTACATTGGCGGAACAAAATGTGGAACACTTTTTGGCGAAGCCGTTGTAATTCCAGAACCGCAGTTAATTCCACACTTTTTTACACAGATAAAACAGCACGGAGCTTTACTTGCAAAAGGCCGTCTGCTCGGTTTGCAGTTTGCTGAACTTTTTAAAAATAATCTGTATTTTGAACTTGGAAAATCTGCCGACCTTTATGCGCAGCAGATAGAACAGGCACTCGTAAAAGCAGGCTACAAACTGTACATGCATTCTCCGACAAACCAGGTGTTTTTTGTAATTCAAAATACAAAACTCCAGGCACTTTCTGAAAAAGTTCTTTACGGTTATATGGAAAAGTACGACGAAACACAGACAGTAATCCGTTTTTGTACAAGCTGGGCAACAACTCAAAACGACGTAAACGAACTCTTAAAAATAATCGAAAAAATGTAAGTTCGACGCGTGTTTTATATTTCTGCAGATTAATGCAGTTTTGCACATTATAAATCGTATAGCTTTAAGGTATAAAAATGAAAAATTTAAAGTTTCGCCTGCCCATGTATTTTATCGGGCTGTTTGTTATGACTATTGGCATTGCTTTTTCGGTTAAATCTAATCTTGGAGTGTCGCCAGTCAGTTCTATTCCGTAT
This sequence comes from Parabacteroides distasonis, assembly GCA_963659855.1. Taxonomy (GTDB): domain Bacteria; phylum Spirochaetota; class Spirochaetia; order Treponematales; family Treponemataceae; genus Treponema_D. The sequence goes on from CAVKVK010000011.1 coordinate 28,477, forward strand.
ACAATGACCCGCGTCTGGGGAATTGAAATGGGAAATGCAACAATTATTTTCCATTGTGTTCTGGTTTTGATTCAGCTTTTAATTTTGCGCAAAAAGTTTTCTCCGGTAATTTTGCTGCAGATTCCAATTGGAATTATTTTTGGAAAATTTACAACTCTAAGCAATTATCTGGCATCGTTTTTTCCAACTCCGGACAATCTTATTATAAGATTTGTTCTTTCGATTTTGAGTTGTGTGCTTGTTGCAATCGGAATCTTTTTTTACGTTCCTGCAAATATTGTTCCGCTTGCTGGTGAAGGCTGCATGGGCGCAATTTCTGGAGTTACAAATATTGAATTTGCAAAAGTAAAAATCGCTTTTGACTGTGCAATGGTAGTTGTATCTTTTGTAACCTGCATTACTGCAATTCATTCTCCTGGAAGTGTTGGCGTTGGAACTGTTATTGCAGCAGTTCTTGTTGGTTTAATTTTAGGAGCAATAACAAAGAAATTTGGAGAATCCAGAAAAAGAATTTTTGGATTTTAAGACGCACAAAAAACACAGACTTTTAGCCCGGATTGTAAGGCCGCCGCAGGCGTTGCGCAGCAATGGAGCGTTTAGCGGAAGCCTGAAAAGCCGGCAGAGACGGTTTTTGATTTATCGAAGCTGGCTGGCTCTTAAAAATAAAAAAAATAGAAAAATATCAACGCAATGAACTAGACACGTTTTTTTATTTTTTATATACTCAAGCAATACGGCGTCTTACCCAAGTGGTAAGGGAACGGTCTGCAAAACCGTGATTGAGCAGTTCGATTCTGCTAGACGCCTGTCAAAAGACGGTGCTTTTTTTTTGCATCGTCTTTTTTTTCCGGGAGCCAATGGCAAAGCCTGTTCCCGTTTATATAGACGGCTGTTCGTTAGTTCAATTTTGGACGCGGACAGCTTTTTTTTGCCCTGTGTGCTTGGTAGAGTAAAGGACTTTTTTTTAATATAATTCATTTTATGCAAAAAGATTTTTACGACTTTGTTGTTATTGGTGCCGGGGCAGCAGGTTTAACGGCGGCTCAGTATGGTGCGCGCAGCGGGCTTGATACGCTTTTGATTGATTCTGGCGAAACTGGCGGTCAGGCGTTGAATATTTCTAATCTTGAAAATTTTCCTGGTTTTTACCCTGCGGTAAAAGGAACGACTTTTATTAAAAATATGAAAGACCAGGCTCAGAGTTTTGGTGCAGAAATTGCGCAGACAAAGGTAAATTCAATCGACAAAATAAAAAATAAATTTGTAATAGAAACGGCAAATGGAAAAATTACAGCTTTTACGGTTTTAATTGCAACCGGGGCGGCTCATAAAAAACTTGGCGTTGCTGGCGAAGCTGAATTTAACGGACGCGGAGTCAGTTATTGTGCAACCTGCGACGGTCCTTTTTTTCGTGGTGGAAAAATTGTTGTTGTCGGCGGTGGAGACAGCGCATGTGAAGAAGCTTTTTATTTGTCTTCGCTTGCGGACAGCGTAATCCTTGTTCACAGAAGAGGAGAATTGCGGGCGCAAAAGGCAATTCAGCAGAAAATTCAAAAGGCAAAAAATATTTCTGTGCTTTTTAATACCGAAATTGAAAAAATTGAAGGCGACAAAAAAGTGAACGGCGTTGTCGTTAAAAACAATAAAACCGGAATGACAGAAAATATAAAATGCGATGCAGTCTTTGTTTTTGTTGGAATGAATCCGCGGACTGAACTTGTAAATATGCTGCGTAAAGATGAAGGCGGTTATCTTATTACAAATTACAAAATGGAAACTGCTGTAACCGGAATTTATGCAGCCGGCGACGTGCGGGCAAAACCTTTTAGACAGCTGATTACGGCGGCGGCGGACGGAGCAATTGCTGCAAACCAGGCTCATGCTTATGTAACTTTGTTAAAAAACTCTAAAACTGTGAATGCGTAATTTTATAAAACGGAACAAAATGAAAAAAATCAATTTTATTTTTAGAATAACTTTATTTTGCGTTGTGCTTTTTTTGTTTGAAAAGATTCCATTGACGGCACAAAATTCTAAAATTCCTGACAATGCAGATTTCTGGAGTGACTATCCGGCAGAAGATCTGGCAGATTTTCTTATTTCTAAAATGAGCGATGAAGAGCTTTTGAGCCAGATTTTAATGTTTGGCTGGGCTGGCGCTGAACCAAGCGAACTTTTAATTCAGTGGGTGTATGAGCGCGGGCTTGGAAGCGTTAAGGTTTTTGGCTGGAATACGGACAATATTAAACTCGTTGCAAAATCTGTAACAGAATTGCAAAAAAAGGCTCAGACCCGTTCTTTGAGAATTCCTTTGTTTGTTGCAACTGACCAGGAAGGCGGATGGATCAGGCACGTAAAGGGCGAAACTTCCGAAACTCCAGGCAATATGGCGATTGGGGCTGGCGGTTATCCGATGGACGCTTATTATTCAGGCTATTACATTAGCCGCGAAATAAAAGCTCTCGGCATAAATATGAATTTTGCACCGACTGTTGACAATTACACAAATTTAAAATCGACAGTAATTGGACCTCGTTCTTTTGGTTCAAATCCGGAATATGTAGGGCAGCTTGGAGCAAGTTTTGCTGCTGGTTCAATTGATGCAGGCGTAATTCCGACGGCAAAACATTTTCCGGGGCACGGAGACACAAGTTTAGACAGCCACGGAAATTTGCCACAGATTGATATTGATTACAAAACCTTAGAGAACCGTGAACTTATTCCTTTTAAATATTTGATTGCAGATAAAATTCCTGCAATTATGAGCGGACATCTGAGTTTTCCGCAAATTATGCCAAATGGAGAACCTGCGAGTCTTTCAAAAGTTTTTTTAACTGATATTCTGCGTAATCGTCTTGGTTATGAAGGATTGATTATTACAGACGATATGATGATGAACGGTGCTACGATGTATGCCGGCAGTTTAAGCCGGGCGTTTCGCCTTGCAATTGAAGCAGGAAATGACATTGTAATTTCTTCGACAACGGCGCGCTGGAACGAAAACTTGTGGACAGCGAACCTTGCCTTAATGAGTTCCAGCACAGAGTTTAAGCAGACGGTTACTAAGGCTGCGCGCCGTGTGCTTTTGTATAAATTAAATTATTTTAAAAATTCAAACGCGGCACCTTTGTATCCGGATTCAGAAACGTTAAGCAATTTTATTCCAGATAAAGAAGGACAAAAATTCTTTTTGAGCCAGGCTTGCCGGTCAATTACAGCATATAAAAAAGGTTCATGCCTGCCGTTAAAGCAATCTGCGGACGAAAGAATTCTGCTTGCTGGTCAGACTCAGTTCCCGGAGTTCTTTACGGAAGCAAAAAAACGTTTTTCTAATTGTGCAGAATTCAAATTTGACTACGAAATGGGACCAAATCAGGCGGACTGGATGAGCAATAATATCGAAGCTACTGCCAGAGGTTACGATACGATAATTATTTGTGTTGCAAATGAGCGCAGCGCAATGATTGCAAGCCGTTTGCAAAAGACGGGCAAAAAAGTTGTAATAATGTCTGTTCTTGCACCAATTCCAGTGTTGAATTTTACCTGGGCAGACACAATTTTATTGGGCTACAGTTATTCTCCGTATACATTTGAAGCACTTTTTGGAGCTTTAAACGGAGAATATGAGCCGGAAGGTGAACTGCCTTTATAAAAAAACTAAAAGTCAGGAATTTCTTTCTTTTTTGTAAATTTGTAATCGTTGGCGTGTGTGTTTGGTAAAAGTCCTGCGATTCTGTCGTTTTCTTTTTGAAGCTGGAATTTTATCATCATTTTAAAAGCGTCCATAAGGCTTTCTTCGCTATTGCCTGTATTTGATTCAATAATTCCGCTTTCTTTGAATTCTTTTATAAGATAGTAGCAGGTTTCGATTGTCGAAACACATTCAGGGTGAGGCTCTCTTTTAAATGTAAAAATGGAACTGTAAAGCCCGGAAAAACTCAGTTTTGGAAGTGCCATAATGTTTGTTGAAAGAGCAATCATCTTTTTTGAACAAAACCAGGTTGAATCAATTATTATGGCAAGCAGTTTTTTTCCATTTAGTTCCTGCTTAAAGCCTTCTTTTTTTGAATTCCAGGCATCTTTTGAAGGATAAAGCAGAACCGGATAATACTGCGGGTCTGCAAGAAGAGCGCACAGACGTTCATTTTGGGTAAAGTCGATTCCCATAATGATTTCTGAGTCTAAAAGTCCTGCGTGGGCAATTCTTCCTGTTCCGGTTCTTTGTCTTTTTGCTTCTTTTGGATGCATTAAAAAAACAAATTTAATTCCCGGATCAAAAGGTTTTAATACACTGCACACGCAGCTTTCTTTTGGTCTAAAACATTTGTAACAAAAATCGCGCATTTAGTTTGTTTCCGGTTTTAGACCGCTTACCATAAATTCTGCAGGAATTTTTGAAGGATGAGCTTCGTGGTTTACACATGCCCAGGTAACGTCGGCTTCTGCACTGATTTGTCCGTCTGGTTTTCTGATTATCTGGTGCATTGTTCCAGAAACGGCTCCCATTTTTGCAGGCCAGGTTTCGATTTTTAGTTCTTCGTGCATTTTTGCAGATACTTTGTAGTGAATATCTACGTGTGTTACAAAAAGATAGTAGCCTGCGTTAAAAAGACCGTCGTAGTTAAAACCTATTTTTTCGAGAAAATCCATTCGTGCAGTTTCGAGATAATTTAAGTAAACTGCGTTGTTTACGTGGTTGTAAGAGTCACATTCGTAAGGGCGAACTTTTAAATCTGTTATAATTTTCATAATGGAACAAAGTTTAGCACAATCACAAAAACTTTTCATGAATATTAAAAGTTAATAATCCGAAAGTTCTGCAAGAACGCTCCATCTTTCGTATGCTTGGTTTAGCTGCTCGTCAACTTTTGTGTATTCTTCGCCGGCTTTTCTTGCTTTTGAAAAATCCGGGTCGGACATTTGAGCTTCGAGAACTGATTTTTTTTCTTCGAGTTCAAAGATCTGGGCTTCGAGGGCTTCGTATTCTTTTTGTTCTTTGAATGAACGTCTTTTGGGTTTTGTAGCCGGGGGCGTTGCGGGGGTTGGCGAAACCCCTGCAGAAGGGGTAGCGGAAGACGCGATGGCGGCTGCAGCGAGGGGAAGGCTTTCCCCTTTTAAATTATTCTTTTTTGAATTTTCTGACAAAACTTCTTTTTTTGATTCTGCCTTCTTTTTTTCTTCCAGCAGGTCTATGTATTCTGAGCATTTTCCGACAAAACCGCTGACGCTTCCGTCGTTTTCCATTATAAAAAGTGTGTCTGCAACCTTGTCCATAAAATAACGGTCGTGGCTTACAACTAAAAGACAACCCTGATACTCGGTTAAAAACTGCTCGAGAATGTTCATTGTAAAAATGTCAAAATCGTTTGTAGGTTCGTCTAAAACAAGAAAGTTTGGATTAGAAATTAAAAGACGGACAAGAAAAACTCTTTTTCGTTCTCCGCCGGAAAGTGTAGAAAGCATTGAATGCTGGATTTTGCCTTCAAAACCAAATTCGTTTAAGAATTGCGAAGCGCTTAAATCTTTGCCGTTGTTTCTGTGGACTATTTCTGCGGCTTCTTTTATGTAGTCGAGAACTGTTATGTTCAGGTCTTTAAAGACCGGGTTCTGCTGATAGTAGCCGATAAAAGTGTTTTCGCCTTTTTCGATCGTGCCGGAATCTGGCTGGAGCGAGCCCGTAATTATATTTAAGAGAGTTGATTTTCCTGAGCCGTTGTTGCCAAAAATACCGATTTTTTCGCCTTTGTTAAACTTATAAGAAAAGTTTTTTAGTACTGGAGTAAAACTCAAAGCGGAAGAATCTTTTTTTTCTGCATTTAAAGTTTCGTGTTCGCCAACGTAGCCTTTTGGAAAGTTTTTTGAAATTCCATGCAGCTCAAGGATTTTTCCACCAAGACGGCGGCCTGCAACTTCAAAAGAAAAGCCTTTATCCTGGGCAAATTTTTCGCGGTTAATTAAGGCGTTGTCCCGCTGAATTCTTGCCTTTGCCTTTGTTCCGCGCGCACAAGGACCGCGCATAAGCCAGTCTCGTTCAACGCGCAGGACGGACTCAATGCGGCGTTCTGTGTTTTGTTCTATTTGTAATTCAACTTCTTTTTTTTCGAGATAAGTTGAATAGTTGCCTTCGTACAGTTTGAGTTTTTTGCGGTCGAGTTCATAAATGCTTGAACAGACTGCGTCCAAAAAGTAGCGGTCGTGAGTAACCATTAAAACTGAACGCTTTGTGTCGTGCAGATAGTTCTGCAAAAAATAAATTGTTTCTATATCCAGGTGGTTTGTAGGTTCGTCGAGTAAAAGGAGTTTTGTGTCTTCAACTAAAACCTGGGCAAGGGCAACTTTTTTTAACATTCCGCCGGAAAGTGTGCCCATTTTACGGCTCATATCTTTTATTCCGAGTGTGCTTAAAATTGAACGCACCTGAGATTCATAATTCCAGAGAGAACCTTTGTCCATTTCTAAAGTCAGGCTGTCAAAGCGGTTTTGCTGGGCTGCAGAAAAACCATTTTCCATTGCAAGACAAAGTTCTTCGTATTCTCTGATTTTTGCAAGTTTTGGGCTGTTCGATTTAAAAATGTGTTCTTCGATTGTGTCCTGAGGGTTAAACTGCGGATTTTGTCCTAAAAAGCTTACTCCGCTTTCTTTGTTTATTACAACGCTGCCTTCGTCCGGGCTAAGCACTCCTGCAATTGTAGAAAGCATTGTGGATTTTCCGGTTCCGTTGCGGCCGATTATTGCAGCTTTTTCTCCTTCGTTAAGTCCAAAAGTTACATTTGTAAATAAAGGAGCTTCTCTTCCCATTTTTGCAAGATTGCTGATCGATAAAATATTCATTAAAAAAACTCCAGTAAAAGTGTTCTTTAGATTTTTCTTTTGGGCGCGCGTGCAGTAAACTGCCCGCCGGGCTTTGCGGGGTTCCGCCTTTCGGCTCCATTGTTTTACGCCAGTTGCGACAAGCGCAACCGGCGTAAAACAACGCCTTCGGCACCCCTTCAATCCCTCGCGCTAATAATAACAAATTTCACAAAAATTGTTGACAGGTGAGGTTTGCCGATATATAAATATGTATGAACATTTGAACAGATGCTCATTTGTTCAGGCGAAGAATTGACACAACACGGAGGAACACAAATGGAAACCCCAGACGAAGATGTTCTTATAGATCTTGCAGAGCTTTTTAAGGTTTTTGGAGATTCAACCAGAATAAAACTGCTTTTTGCCCTGCATGACGGCGAAAAATCAGTTGGCGAAATTGCCACAGCACTTGGAATGAGCGACAGTGCAATCAGTCATCAGTTAAAAATCTTAAAAGACAGCAAACTTGTTCGTGGCAAACGCGACGGAAAACAGATTTATTATTCACTCGACGACGCTCACGTTCTTTCTATCTTAAACCAGGGAATTGAACACGTAATCGAGTAGGAGGCACATTATGAAAAACAAAGAAGATATAAAAACTACCGGACCGTGCTGTACCCAGTCTGCTGACAGCCACGAAGAACATACACACGAAGAACATTGCCACGATGGCGAATGCTGCTGCCACAAAAATCATGAAGCTCACGAACACGAGCATAAAGCTCACGCCTGCTGTTGCTGCCACGATTCAGACGACGAAGAAGAAGAGGGCGAAATTACATTAAAACAAATAATATTTTCGCTCGTATTTTTTATTGCAGGCTTAGTTTTTGAACATGCCAGCTTTTTTGCAAATAAAATGTCTTTAATTCAACTGGACGGCATTTCTTTGCATCGTGCAGTTTATCTTATTCTTTATTTTGTAGCCTACATTGTATGCGGAAAAGACGTATTAAAATCTGCAGTAAACAACATAAGACGCGGAAAAGTTTTTGACGAAAAGTTTTTAATGGCAGTGGCTTCAATTGGCGCAATCTTCCTTGGAGAAATTGGCGAAGCCGTTGCTGTAATGCTTTTTTACAATGTTGGAGAATTTTTCCAGGATTACGCAGTTGACAAAAGCCGTTCTTCAATCAGCGCATTAATGGACATTCGTCCGGATAAAGCAGTTGTTGTCCGCGACGGAAAAACCATAGAAGTTGACCCGCAGTCAGTTGCCATCGGCGAACTTATCGAAGTAAAACCAGGCGAACGCCTTGCTCTCGACGGCACAATCGAAGAAGGTTCATCTTTTATGGACACTTCTGCCCTTACTGGAGAAAGCGTTCCACGCAAGGTTTGTGCCGGAAGTTCAGTTATGGCAGGTTTTGTAAACCAGCAGGGCGTAGTAAGAGTCCGCGTAACAAAGACTTATGGAGAAAGCGCAGTAAGCCGGATCCTCGAACTTACCCAGAAGGCAGGAGCCGTAAAGGCGCGTGCAGAAAAGTTTATTACCCGCTTTGCAAAATGGTATACTCCGGTAGTTTGCATTCTTGCTGTCGTTGTAGCCTTTGTTCCGCCGCTTGCATTGCAGGTTTTTGCGCCTGAAGTGTTTGCACAGACCGGCTGGCACACCTGGATTTACCGCGCTTTAATGTTCCTCGTTGTAAGCTGTCCATGCGCAATTGTTATTTCAGTTCCTTTGTCATTCTTTAGTGGAATCGGCACAGCTTCCCGCCACGGAATTCTCATAAAAGGAAGCAATTATATCGAAGCCCTGAGCAAGGTTGACTTAGCTGTTTTTGACAAAACGGGCACACTCACAAAAGGAACCTTTGTAGTTTCTAAAGTTTTTGCAGTAAACGGAATAAGCGAAGATGAATTAGTGCAGACCGCAGCCCATGCAGAATTCTATTCAAGCCATCCGATTTCAAAATCTTTGTGCAAGGCACACGAAGAACGCAACTTAAAAAACGGACTAGATAACACCTGTTGTTCACTTTGTTCAAGAAAAGCAGCAGAAGAAATCAGCGGACACGGCGTAAAAATTGAACTTAACGGTAAAACTGTTCTTGTCGGAAACGAAAAACTCATGACAAACGAAAACATACAGATAGATGCACAGATTCAAGCTGAATTAAACAGCAAAAAAACGGCGGGCACAGTTGTTCATGTTGCAAGGGACTCAAAGTATTTGGGCTGTATTGTTATTAGCGACGAACTAAAGGAAGATTCTGTTAAAATTTCTGGCGCACTCAAAAAAACTGGCGTAAAAAAAGTTGTAATGCTTACAGGCGACAATAAGCAGACAGCAGAAATTATTGCACAGGAACTTTCAATAGATACAGTTTATTCCGAACTTTTGCCGGAAGACAAAGTAAACTGTGTAAAAAAACTAAAGCAGGAAAAGTCTGAACAAAAAACAAAGGGGTCACTCATTTATGTTGGCGACGGCATAAACGACAGCCCGGTTCTTGCCTGCGCCGACGTAGGAATTGCAATGGGCGCCCTCGGAAGTGACGCTGCAATCGAAGCTGCAGATGTAGTAATTATGGACGATAAAGTAAGCCACATAATCGAAGCCATAAAAGTAAGCCGCGGAACAATGTCAGTTGTTTACCAGAACATAATCTTTAGTCTTGGCGTAAAAGTTGCGATTATGGTTTTAAGTTCGCTGGGAATATCAAATATGTGGGTTGCAGTTTTTGGCGACGTTGGAGTTTGTTTTCTTGCAATCCTTAATGCATTAAGAATTTTTAAAAAGTAGTTTTTAGATAAAGGAGGGCGGGCAACCGCCCTTCGCTCCAACCGCGCAAGCGCGTTTTCCGCTACCCACCGTGCGGGGACACCCCGCAACGCCCCGTTTTTTATTCAATCCAGCTGTCAGGGGCTTCAAAATGCTGAAAATCTTTTCTGTCGTTCCAGTCTCCGCCCCATTCAAAACCTTGTTCAATAAAAAGTTTATATGCTAAATCGTCGTGATCAATCTTATAAGGAAAATCTTTATTGCGGTCAACGTAAGGTTTGCCTGCAGCAGGTTCAACGTTTGTTCTTCCTTCAACCTTTTTAACGTACGGATTGTAAAGCGGATTTATATCAATCGCCAGTCCGTAACCATGCTTAGAAACCTTAGTTGTAAAACTTATAAACCTGAAATTAAAACACGACGAATTATTATCCTGCATGCTCTGTTCGTCGTCTGCATTGTACTCGTCAATTAAGTGCATTTTTTCGATCGCGTAATTGGCTTTGTACAATTCCTTAAAAATAATTAAAACTTTGTCCGCAATTTTTTTGTTACAGATAAGTTCACCTTCTAAAGTTTTTCCGTTCAGGTCTTTGTGCAGCAAATGAAGATAGCGCAGATTTTCTTTTGGAACAGTGCAATTATCCTTAAAAGATTTGCCTTTTATTCGCTCAAAAATTTTGTCGTCAATTTCGGTTATGTAAAAATCACGTTCCATAAGTTCTTCTCCGCTTAAGTCAATTTTTTCATCTGCAAAGGAAACTGCCTGGCAAAAATCCAGCGCACCAATTAAAACAATCAATATGAATAATTTTTTCATTCTGCTATACTCCATTTATGCAGGAAACTTTATTTCGTAAAAATGTAGAAATCAAAAAAGAAATGGAACTTTTATACCGTGGACAGCGTTACAAATTAGGATACGGAATCGACAATCTTGGTAAAAGTTATATTTCTTTTGGCGAAGAATTCCTGCCGTCTGCACATTTTTATTCATACGGTCAGCTTGTAAACGAAGCCTTTTTAGGAATTTCTCCGCTTAGAGATTCTATCGAAGTTTTAGAACTCTTAAACCCTTAGTTCGCGGGCTTTTTCTGTTCCTTCAACTAATTTCTGCAAAATAGAACAGACCGGAACAGAAATTTTATGTTTTTCTCCCAATTTTACGATTGTTCCACAGAACCAGTTATTTTCACTTTTTCGTCCTGCCTTAAAATCCTGCAGCATACTTGTTTCTCCCAAAGGATCCCAGGTTGCGCACAATGCAAGGTCATCTTCAAGATTTTTTTGAGTTAAAGCAACACCTTCAGCATTTGCAATTTGAATTACTTCGTTTCCGGCAAGACGGACAAGGTCTTTTATACATTCAAAATTAAAACCACCGTAAGTAGAACGGCACAACGCACTGATTGTATTAAAAGTTACGTTTAAAAGAAATTTTTTCCATTGTTCAAGGTGAATGTCGTCCGGGTTCTTGTATTTAATTCCACTTTTTTCAAAAAGAGAGCAGAGCGCAAGAGCACGTTCACTTTTTGAATTATCTTTTTCTCCAAAAATAACGCAGCCTCTGTCCGTGCAGCGTATTTGATTTTTTTCGTGAATAGAATTCAAGCTTAAAACAAAACCGTACATTACAGCAGTTTCGCCAAAAACTTTTGCAAGATCTTTTTCACTTTGAATTCCATTTAGCACAGAAAGAATTATTGTATCTTTTGTAACCGAAGTTTTTATAAGTTCAATTGCATTTTGCAGTTGAAGATTTTTAGTTGCAATTATTACAAGATCGCACGTCTTTGCTTTTTCTGGAGAAACATAGTTAAAGTCAAGTTTTTTACCGTCTAAAAAAAGACCATCGCGTTTGTATCGTTCAAGCCGTTCACCATCTGCCAGAATCTGAACATTTTGTTTTCCAAGATATTCTGTTAAAGAATCTGCAATTACAGCGCCAACAGCTCCAGCCCCAACCAAAGAAACAGTTTTAATATTTTTCATGTTTTGAAGTGTATTGCAAAACAGCGTTTTTGTTAAATTGGAATAACTTAAATTTCGAGTTTTATAAATTCAATATAAAACTCGAATAAGCTACCAGAAAAAGCACGGCAATTCGCCATGCTGAGCGTAATTGGTATC
>CAVKVK010000012.1:0-27956 GCA_963659855.1 Parabacteroides distasonis
GGGATTGTAGTGGCGCCGAAGGCGATGTTTATTGCCAGTTGCGCAAGTCGTCTGCCCACGCAACTGGCAATAAACATTGGAGCGCTCCGACGCGGAACCACGAAAAGCCCGGTCTGCCGCAAGGCAGATGCGCCCAAAACAAAAAAAATAAAAAGATTTTAATTTACACGGAGATTAATCTTTTATGGATATGCACAAACTTGTAGACAGACTTCTTGAATCTTACGAAGAAGTTGGAGGAATAAACGGCGAAGGAATAAACAGTTTTCCAAACAGAGAAAACGTTGTTTCGGTAATAAACGACCTTCAGTGCCTTGTTTTTCCTGGTTACAGAACGGCAGAAGACATTGACAGCCACAACATAAGATATGTTACAGGTCAGCGCGTAAACAGAATTGTAAATGTCCTTACAAAAGAAATTCAAAAAGCTTTAATCTACGAACGAACAACAAAAAACGAAAGCATTACACCGGAAGAACTCGAAAAATCAGGCTGCTACGAAAAAGCAGAATCAACCGCTTTAGGGCTTATCGAAGCCTTGCCAGAAATCAGACGGATGATTCACTTAGACGTAATTGCACTTTTTGAAGGCGATCCAGCAGCAAAGAGCGACGAAGAAGTAATTGTTTCCTATCCGGGGCTCGAAGCAATCGTAGTTTACAGACTTGCCCACTACATTCACACACGCGGAGTTCCAGTAATTCCACGGATTATGAGCGAATACATTCACGGCAAAACCGGAATCGACATTCATCCTGGAGCTACAATCGGCGAAAGTTTTTTTATTGACCACGGAACCGGAATCGTAATTGGCGAAACAACAATAATCGGCAAAAACGTAAAAATATATCAGGGCGTTACACTCGGAGCCTTGAGCGTAAAGAAAAACTATCAGGACAAAAAACGACACCCGACAATCGAAGACAACGTAACAATTTACGCAAATGCAACAATCCTAGGTGGCGAAACTGTAATCGGCAAAGGAGCAATAATCGGTGGAAACACCTGGATTGTAAAATCTGTGCCTGCGGGAACCATTGTAAATCAGTAATTTTTATTTTTGCTTATTTTTGTATGAATTTTCTGGAGCGCAATTTTCTGTCTTACCCGTGTTCCACGGTTACGCTTACGCTCCATTGTTTTGCGCTTTGCACAAAACAACGCCTTCGGCGCCGTTACACCCGGGGCTAGGATTGCAGATAAAAATCAGCATTTAGTTCAGCCCGATGGGTAAAAAAAACGGCGGTTTCGAAAGGCAACGCCCTGCAAAACCGCCGCCGTCCAGCAAGCTGGACATCGGAGAGAGTTTATCAGCTTTTTTACAAGCTGACACTAAGATACTTTATACAAATAAAACTGTCAAGTATATTAAAGAATATATTTGAAAATTCTTGCAATTTTTTTTTTTGCATCAAAAGGGAAAAATAATGGCTAAAAAAAAATCAATTACTGTTTATAAATGTACAGAATGCGGCTACAGTCAGCCGACATGGCTCGGGCGTTGCCCGGAATGTTCTTCGTGGAATACTTTTGAAGAATGTATTGCCGATCCAAATTCAACTGCAGCAGCTTTTGGTTCTGTAGCAGCAGAAAAAATAAAACCAGTTCCACTTGCAAATATAACGGCACAGGAAAATTCAAGAATTATTACATCGATTGAAGAATTTGACCGTGTGCTCGGTGGCGGCGCAATGAAACGCAGTGCAATTCTTATTGGCGGCGAACCGGGAATTGGAAAATCTACATTGATGATTCAAACGGCGAGCGCCATAGCAAAATATTCTGGAAAAGTTCTTTATGTTTCTGGCGAAGAAAGTGCGGGCCAATTAAAGGGGCGTGCCGACAGACTCGGCCTCGACGTTACTAGAATCGAAATTTTGTGCACAATGCGTCTCGAAGACATAAAAGACGCCCTTACTGCTCTAAATCCGACATTTGTTGTTATTGATTCAATACAAACGGTTTACTCTGTCGAAGCAGGAATCGTTCCAGGCACAATAAATCAGTTAAAATTCTGTGCAAACGAACTTATTGGCTGGGTAAAAAGCCGTGACAGCGTTCTTTTAATGTCTGCCCACGTTACAAAAGAAGGAACAATTGCCGGACCAAAAAGCCTTGAGCACATGGTAGACACTGTAATTTCTTTTGAACGCAATGATGACGAAGTCCGCTTTTTGCGTGCTCAGAAAAACCGCTTTGGCTCAGTCGACGAACTGGGAATTTTTGCCATGACTCAAAAAGGTCTCGAAGGCGTTGGAGATCCAAGTGCAATGTTCATTACAAAGCGTTCTGGAAAAATTCCTGCAGGAATTGCAAATACAGCCGTTTTTGAAGGTAGCCGCGCCTTTATCGTAGAAATTCAGGCTTTAACAGTTCCTGCAAAATCTTCTGTAAGCAGGGTTTATTCCGACAAAATTGACTCTGCCCGAGTTGCCAGGGTTGCAGCAGTTCTCGAAAAACGCACAGGAATCTGCTTTAGCGATCAGGATTTATATATAAACGTTGCTGGTGGAGTCCGGCTGACAGAAAGTTCAATTGACGCAGCCCTTGCAGCAAGCCTTTACTCTGCACGCACTGATCTTGCACTCGAAGACAGCACTGTAATTACAGGAGAACTTTCGCTTGCCGGAGAAATAAGACCAGTTTCAAGATTAAAACAGCGTATAAAAACTGCAGAAGATTTAGGATTTAAAAAAATTCTCTGTCCAGAAGCAGAAAACAGGTGCATAAAAATAAGCAGCATAAAAGAGATGATTCAGCAGCTGTTTGCAAAATAAGTTTTAACAATAAAACTAACCGGCGAGTGCTAAAACAGGATCAAGTCTGCTGGCCCGCATTGCAGGACTCAAGCCAAAAAAAACGCCTACCATTACGGAAAACAAAAAAGATACAAGGCAGGCGTTTAATTGAACTGCATAAGGCTGCCCTTTTACATATTGAATTACAAAACTAATCACAAGCCCCAGAATTACGCCAATTGTTCCGCCGAGGAGAGTAATGCTGGCGCTTTCTACAAGAAACTGCCGGCAAATTGCAAACGGGCTCGCACCAAGTGCTTTTCTTATGCCAATTTCCTGCCGGCGTTCGGTTACGGTTACAATCATAATATTCATAATTCCAATTCCACCAACTAAAAGCGAAATTGCAGCAATGCCGGAAAGCATAATTGACAGAGTATTTGTAATGCTGCTCATCTGTTCAATCATTGTCTGCATGGAAGAAATTCGTACTGCACCTTCTGTTCCGGATTTTTCTGTTGTAAGTTCAGTTACGTCAGTAACCATTGTCGTACAATATTTTGGAGCAGTTGCCTGAATCATTATCTGGTCTGCGTCCGGATTTGGAGTGATTTTTTTTGAATAAAATCCACGCGGAATATAGATTCCCGTCGTTGAATTTTCCATTCCAGACGACTGTTCCTTTAAAACTCCAATAACCTTAAAAGAAAAAGGAACCTTACTTGTTACAACAAGAACATTTTTTCCAACTGCATCTCCATCTGGAAAAAGTGTAGAAGCAACTTCGCTGCCAATTATCATCTTCTGGCTGCCTGCGTATTCATCAGTTACGCTAAAAAATTCGCCATAATCAAGCTTTAAGCCGTACATTTCAAGATAACCGGTTTCAACTCCATAGGCAGTGGAAGTTACGCTCGTTTCGCCATAAGAAACGGTAAAAGATGCACTGTTTTTGTACCAGACTTTTTTTATATTTTGAATTTTGTCAAAAAGTTCTGTTCTAAAGCTTTCGTTGAGTTTTAAGTCAATTGAATCGCGATTTCTCCGCATAAATCCACCGGAACTAATGCTTACAATATCAAGTCCCGAAGAACCAAATGTGTCTTCAATCTGCTTTGTAGAAGAAGCCCCCATGCTCGTAATTACAATTACACTTGCAACACCGATTATTACGCCAAGAAGAGAAAGAAAAGTGCGTGTTTTACTGCGGGCAAAATTTCTGAATGCATCGATAAAATCTTCTATCATTTTTTCATTGCCTCTTTAAACGAAATTGGAATTTGTTTTTCGTCACTTTGAATCTGGCCGTCAAGAATATGAATACATCTTTTTGCAGCCGCTCCAATGCGCAGATCGTGGGTAACAATAACAATCGTAGTTCCACCGCAATTTATCTGTCCGAATAATTCAAGAACCTGTTCACCAGTTGAACTGTCTAGAGCGCCGGTTGGTTCATCCGCAAGAATTATCGAAGGTTTTGTAACTGTTGCCCGGGCAATTGCAACCCGCTGTTTTTGGCCGCCAGAAAGTTCATTTGGCAGATGATTTACACGGTCTTTTAACCCTACTTTTTCGAGTGCATCGAGAGCCATGTCTTTGCGTAAATGTTTGTCGATTCCCTGATAGCGCAGGGGAATCATTGTATTTTCTAAAACTGTCATTGCCGGCAAAAGATGATACTGCTGAAACACAAATCCAATTGTTTTATTGCGCAAAACTGCAAGTTCTTTTTCGCTCATAAGGGCGGTTTCTTTGCCGTCAATTTTTACAATTCCGCCGGTTGGCCGATCAAGGCAGCCAATCATATTCATGCAGGTTGATTTGCCGGAACCGGAAGGTCCCATTATTGCAAGAAATTCTCCCTGTTCAACTTCAAAACTAATGCCCCGTAACGCGTGAACCTGTTCTTCGCCCATAGAATAAATTTTTGTAACATTCTGCATGGAAATAACATTCGCCATCTTACATTTTCCTTCTGTCAAAATCACATTGGCGGTGGGCCACCCATTGGTCCGCCACCCTGCTGCATTGTATTTTTAGACGATGATTTTCCTTTTGTCATAGTCTTCATTCTTCCGCTCTTGCCGGCAGAACTCTGAGCTTTTAAGATTTCGCCGCCATTAAGGCCGCTTTTTACGCAGACATAATCTGGAGTATAAGGTTCAACTTCTACGTTTTTCCGGACAATTTTTCCACCGCGCTCAATCATTTCTACAAAAGCTTTTCCGCCGTCGTGTCCGATTGCATAACGTTCAACTACGATTTTTGTTTCCGGATCCGTAATATAAATTTTTCCTGTAAAACTAAAGTTTGGTAAAATTCCCTGCGGAACGTCATCAATCCTGACCTTTGCATTTACGACAGTTGCACCGCGGCTTGTAACTTCTCCAATCGCAGGATAAGAAACAAGATAGCCTTCAACTTCGCCATCGTAAGCCGGAAAAGTGAATGCAACTTTCTGCCCGATTTTTAATTTGGAAACATCAGTTTCTGCAACTTCAACATCTGCCGTCAAATAACTTGTATCAACCAAAGTTCCAACAGAATCTTTAGCTTCAAGATAGTCGCCGGGATCAACATCGAGGTCGGCAATAATTCCGTCAAATGTGGCTTCAATTTTGCGGTCGCGCACTTTTTGAACCAAAGACTTTCTGTGACTTTCCATCAAACTGATTTTTCCGCTCGTTTGATTCTGCTTTGCAACAGAAATTTCGTAATCAAGGTTTGCAAGATTATACTGTTGTTCAGTGTCATCAAGCTGGACGATTAAATCGCCTTCTTTTACGTGGTCGCCTTCTTTTTTGTAAACTCCAATGACAGTTCCGTCGTTTAACGATTTTAACGTCTGACTTTTTGCAGCGCTTACAGTTCCTGCAATTTCAATTACATTTTCGTAAGTTTCTTTTTTTACTGTGTACAGCGTCATTTCTGAATTTTTAGAAGCTTCAACCGCCTTTTTTGCAGCAAAAATTCCTCCAGAAATAACAGCAGCACAAAAAATACCTGCAATAATTAGTTTTAGTTTTTTTGAAAGTTTTTTAATTTTTATCATACGCTTCAATCCCCGTTGATTTTTCTGGATATTAGAACCGGCTCTTCTGCTTTTTTAGCCTTGTCGTTTACAAAAAGCAGTTTTACTTCGTTGTTATAAATCAAAAGATCAATTGCATTTATCATTAAGTAAAACCGCGTTTTTTCGCGATTGTTTACTGCATCTTTAAAATCGCTTTCGGTTACGCTTCCTTCGTTAAACCACTTTTCCATATCGTCGGCGAGCTGAGTATACATATCAAACTGCTCAGAATAAGAATTTTCCGACCATTTTATATCACTTAAAGTGCTGACCTTGTCCAAAACATCAGTTTCGTAATCGTCAAAGGCCGCTTTTAGGGCAATTTTTTCAGTTTCTTCGTCAATGCGATCCTGTTCTTTTTCGATTTTCCACAAACGGCGCTCATTCGGGCTTACAGAAAAACCAAACTGAAAATACGGTCTGTCATTTTTTGAGCCGGTAAGATTTTCGTTTTCTGGCAAAAGATTTTGCCCGGTTGGAACATAAAACCCCGCATTCGCAGAAAAACCTTTCCACCCGAAATTCAATTTTGCGCCCGCATCATCGTAGTTTGACTGAGTTGAATTAAATTTATATTCTCCCGTAGCAGACAAAGAAAAATCATTTTCTGCATCCCGCTTTAGCTGAGCCAGATATTCGTTCCAGACTGCGCTTTCAACTTCTGAATAATTTTCTTTTGCATAATCAAAAATCTGTTCTGGTTCTACTTTTGGAATAAATTCCGGCAAAAAAGAAATCGAAGCCATATACGCATTTTCTCCGGCTTCTTCCTTAATCCACAGATTTTCAGTTTCAGAACTGAGCTTGTATTCAATTCCACATTTTTTGGCAAAAACAGCCGTTTCTTTTTCTAAAAGGCGCTGCTGTTCCTGAACATCGCGTTCATCGCTTTTTACCTGTAAAAGAGCCTGCCGGTATTTTGCAGAATTTTTACTGTAACCCTGAGTTTCTAAAACCCGCAGATCCAGAGAATCGTCATACAAATCATTTTTTGCCGTATGAATTGCAATCGCATAGTTATAAAGTTTTTTTAATTTTTCGTAGAATTCTTTTTCAGCTTTTAAAGCACGGGTTTCGACAGCCCGTTTTGCTTCGGTTAAAGAGCGTTCAGCTTCTAAGATTTTTACATTACGTTCTTTTGATGCAGAAGAAACAATTCCAACCGTTCCAGAAAAACTTCCTCCAGAAACATAAGACGAGCCATTTCCACTTGTATAAGGAATCGAAACATTAATACTTGAATCGCTGGAAGCAGGAAGTTCCATCGACAGCTCTGGATTAACCTTAACAACGGATTTTCCGGCAGAATCCGTTGTAATGCTCACAGTTCCCGTAGAAAGCGAAACAGAAAATCCATTTTCGATTTGAGTTGATTTTAACGAAAGTTTTTTGGATTGCGCTTCAAGAACAGCTTTTTTTAATTCAAGATCGCCTGCAAGATAACCAGACAAAAGTTCGTTGAGCCGTTCGTAATTTTCATTTTCTTCCGCAAAAAAACTAAAAAAAAAAAAAAAAAGAAAAAAAATCAGTATAAAAAATATTTTTCTGCCACGTTTCATAACCAGAAAAACATTATAGATTTTAGTTAAAACAAATTCTTTAACAATTCTTAAAATAAAAATAAGATTTTTCTTAAAATTCTTTTTTCTGAAGCCATTTTAAGCCGTGCCTTGCGGCACATTCAAAAACATTCCGGCTTTTCGTAGTTTCATCCGGGCTGTCTTATAATGTAAAACCTTAGCGCCAGAAAAGTCGTACAAATCCGCGCCGATAGGGCCTGTCGAAATCAAGCGTAACACTGTAACTGGCGCCACGGACGGCGCTGAACTCTAATAACCGCAAGAAACGCAAGTTTCTTGGCGCGACAGGAGGTCGCACAACTGGTGGTTTCGACATGCTCAACCACCGTGTCGTTTTAGTGTGGCGCACTTTTTTTTAGACAGCCCGGACGCCTCCGGCGCTACTACAATCCGGGCTAAAAAAATTCAACTTTTAGTTGCCAAAAATTTTTGAAAATAACTGTGCAAAGATCACTACAAAATTTGTTCCGGCAGCAAAAGTTCCAATTGAAGACCCCAAAGAAGACAAAACAAAAACCAGCAACACGCGCAAAAGCCTGTTTTTGTAAAAGCCTTTAACGCTAATGCAATCCTGCAAATTTTCTAAGTCGCTTACCTTTGGTTTGCAGACAAAAGCCTGCACAAGACCGGCAACCATTCCAACGCCGACAAAAGGGCACAGACTTGTAAAAGGGGCTGCCACCGCCGAAGCAATAATCGTCAAAGGATGTCCCAAAGCAATCAGCGAACCAAACCCCGCAAGAACTGCATTCCAGAAAAACCACGATCCAAGCAGTTTTCCGCCAGTATGAGTGCCGCCATAAATAAAACCAGCAGCAATAAGGGCAATAATAATGCCGACAATTGACCAGCCAACAACTTTTGATGCAATTCCTTTTGACGGCACGTTTTCTATATCAGAAGTGTCTGGTGTTTTTGTTCCTGCAGCGAGTTCTTTTAAATATGCTTCAACACCCGGCAAATGGCCGGCTCCAAGCACTGCAAGAGTTTTATTTCCCTTACATTCCCAGATTCTGCTTGCAAGATAACGGTCGCGTTCATCAATTAAAACAGATTTTACAACAGGCATGTATTCGGCAAGTTCTTTCATCATGCTGTCCATTTCTGAACTGTTTTTTAAATTTTCAATCTGTTCGCCGCTTATTTCTTCTTTGTCAAAAGCACTCGCTAAAAGTGCCGAAATCAGCTTGCATTTTCCCCAAAAAGAATTTACAGCCCAGGCACGACGCAAAGTTACCTGAATCGGGCGGTCAACCATTTCAACAGGAATTCCATGTTCTTTAGCACACCTGTCCGCAGCACGCATTTCGTCTCCGGGTTTTACGCCGACATTTGTTCCCATTCTGCGCTGAAAACCAGAAAGCACAAGGTTTGCAAGAAGAAGAAATCCCTGGTTTTTCTTTAAAACTTTTACAATATCAAGGTTGCGCCAGCTGTCTGAATTATTCAGCGACTGGTATCTTCCTTCATCAAGTTCAATTGCAACACAATCTGGCAATTTTTCTTCAACTGCCTTAGAAACTTCGTTACAGCTTTCCTGACTAATGTGCGCTGTTCCGATTAAAATAATTTCTCTCTCGCCAAAGTTTAAAACTTTTTCTGTCTGACTCATTTATAATCTCCACCAGCCCATTGCGCCATTCGATATTCAAAAAACATCGGGCTCTGGATTGCAGTAACTTCATTATAATATTTATGAGCAAGGCTGTCTTTGTTTATCAATTCGTAATAAAGTGCAAGATAAAATAAATAACGTCCTTTTTTAGTCCGGTTTGTTTCTTTAGAAACATTCAATACAACATCGCCGTCGCCACCTTTGTCGTGGAACATTCGTACAAGTTTGTATTCAAGGCCCTGCCGGTCAGGAAGTTTTTTCATTAAGCCTTCTGTAAACGTTCTCATTTCCTGAATTTTATTCTGCTTGTAAAGGCAGGCTGTAATCATAAGTTTGTAAGAAATGCTGTCCGGATTTTTTTTAAGTGCCTGTTCAAACGCCTTTTGAGATTCTTCCCAGTTTCCAGCGCCCCACGCATACATTCCAAGGCTTTCGTAGGCATAATAATATTGCGGATTTTTTTCTACCGTCAGTCTGTAATAAACAAGTGCTTCGTCTTTGCGGGACTGTTCATCGTAAAGACCTGCCAGATATGCGTATCCAAGAAAGTATTCTGGTTCAAGTGCAATTGCCTGCATCCAGCTTGATTCTGCTCCCTTGTAGTCGCCAATCATCCGGCTCCAGGTTCCAAGATCAAACCAGTAATCTGTGTTTGTCGGATCAGATTTTATTGCAGCATTTATGTATTCAATTGCTTTTTTATAATGAGTGCTTTCTGCTTCATATTTTCCAAGATAAGAATTTACCTGTGGATTTTCCGGATCAAGTTCATAGAGTTTGTTGAATGCTTTTTTTGCATCATCATCCTGCTCCATGTAATAACACATTTTTCCATAGCCAAGCAGAGCGTCTTCGTTGTCCGGGTCTCTTGCCAGGGCTTTTTTGTAATAGTCGCGGGCGTTCCGCCAGTTTTTTTTGAGTGCCTGTTCGTCGGCAAGTTCAATATTTGCTTCTGCGTTGTAAGGTTCAATCGCGAGAATCTGCCTTATAAACTTTGTTTTATTTACTTTGTCGCCCTTTTGCTTTGCAACCATAAAATTCAAATTAAGTACATCAACATTCTTTGGTTCTTTTTCAAAAAGTGAATTTGCAATCTGTTCAGCTTCGTCAGTTTTTTCGTCAGACAAAAGAAGGCTTGCTTTTAAACATAAAAGATCTGTATCGTCCTTTAATTTTGCAGGAATTGAATTAAAAAGTTCCAGTGCCTGGTCTAAAGTTCCTGTTTCAAGTGTATTACTCAACTTCTGCACAAATTGAATTTCTTCTGCACTCTGCGAAGATGCTGCATTTACGTTCGAAATAGTCAAAAAAACAGCTGCAGCAAAAACAGCCGCCGTTTTTTTATTAAAAATACTTTTCATTTTTCCTCTCATTGAAAATATTGCCGTCATTAGCTAAACTGATCGACAAATGTCTAATCATCCTTTCAGAAAAGCTATCGGCCTTACATTTCTTTACAGTTTTATTATTATCGGAATTTTTGTCCTTCAATTTAGAAACGAATCAGTTATTTTAAAAAACATCGGTCAACTCAGAATGTCTGTTTCTCAGACACAGGATTCAGACGGAAATATGTTTCTCAAAAATACAGTTTCTGTCACATTCAAAGGAATTTCTTTTACCGCAGATGACGTTCATCCGGCGCTCATTTTTACAAAAGATGAAGAACAAGGCAAGGCTTTAACCTTACTTTCCTGGGAACAGCCAACTGAACAAAGTTTTAAATTCAACTTTACAGACGACACTTCAATAACTTTTGCTGTAACAGATTCAACTGCAATGGCAAATCTTTCGATTACGGCTCAACTTCCACAGGACGCAAATTCAATTTCGTTGTATTACAAACCCGTTTCCGGATACTCAGTTACTGAACAAAGCCGTTCAAAACAGCTTTTTAATTCAAAAAATAATTCTTACACAATGTCTGCAAACCAGATTCAGGGAACGCAGATTGTAATGACAAAAAATTCAAACGTTGCAATGTACACAAGATTTGATCCGACAAAAGCTTTTACGTTTGACTCAATTCCTTCGGATTCTCAAAACGCAAATGCATTTGTTTACGAAACAAACATAAAAAAATACCGCACAACGCTTTTAACGCTTGCTTCGAGCGCAATGACAGACACTTCAACCTTAACAGAAAGCATTGTTTCTTCTTATGTTGCAGAAATGACTTCTCTTGGCCGTTATGCAGAGGCAATTTCTACAGTTCCGGATTCATTTAAGAATGGAGCGCGCAGAACTTATTTTACTTCTCCGTACTTTAATTCTTTAAAAACAATGAATGCAAGCCTCGTTATGGCAAATGAAAATTTTGATTCAATGATAAAAAATGCAATTGAACATTCGTCTGCCGAAGTTTTTTCTGTTAAGGACATTGGAGATTACATTTTAAGGAATCAAAATAATTCAAATGTAAAATCTTTAGTTGAATTTGTTTCTTCCATTCAGGATTTTCAGCCTTCTCTTTCGCAGGCAACAGGAATTCTCCAGACTTTTATGAACTTAAAAAAATCTGACAGCCCGCTTGCTTCTGCACTCGAAAATGCTGTAAAAAATTCAATTGCTGCAATTACTAATGCATGTTCAATTAACTCTGATGAACTTATCTTGCAGGACAAAGAAAGTTCGGCGTCTTTTATTCAATCAATCGAAACAGGCGTTGCCTTAATTGACTACGGAAAATATTTTTCAGCCCCGGAATATTGCGCCGGCGGTTATATGATAATAAATACAGCTTTTCAAAAGAATCCTGATGCAGATTTACGCACACTTGCAGAAACTTATCCATTCCTTGTAAAAAATAATCCTGCATATCCACATTCACTTTTGATGAATAATTCTTCCGATGAATCAGTCTGGGCGTGGACATGCGCTTCTAACATAACTTACGAAGAAACAGAAAATGGTTCCGAAGCTACAATTACGGTTTCGTTTAAGCAGGGCGACACTCATTACATTATCATCAATGGAATCAGACCATTTGCAGAAATCGAAATTTATGGACTTTCGTTCCACACAGATCCACGTTTTGAAACTTACAATTCTTCAGGCTACGTTTATGACGAAAAAGCTCACACGCTTTTGTTAAAATCAAGGCACAAAGTTTCAAACGAAAAAATCAGGCTTTTCTACAGCCAGGCCCGCAATTAAAAGTAATAAAAGCGCAAAAGATATATTCTTTAGAATTTTTTTTAGTCAAGTCCACAACTCTAAATTTTATAAAAAAAATTATCAATTTTTGCGCAAATTCACTTTTTTTTATGCTATAATGCCATCTGTATTTTAACACCGTTAATTTCGAGTTTTGAATAAACAGACAAATGTCGAGGCTATTTTGAATTGTTTTAATAAAAACTCGACTTTCAGACTATGTAATAAAGGGGCAACCGTGAACAAGCGCGACTTTCCAAAAATTCACTTTTACGACCAAGACTTTGTAGATATTTACGATAAAACCTGGACCTGGCTTTCAAACTTCTGGCTGGATTCAAAATTAAATGAAGATTCAGTAAACGGATATTTTGTTTACCCTTTTGATAAAGACGGAAAACCTGTAATTCTTTCTTCTACAGATGTAAAAAAAGCAAATCCTGTAGAATCTGCGACAATCGATCAATTTGAATCAATTTTTTCTTCATTCTTTTTGGTTTATTCAAACCGCAACTTTCCGGCAAACCAGAACCTGGATTATTTTTACGAAAAACAGGAACCAAATGGAGCAATCCGCTGGAGATACGATTTAAAAACCGGCAATCCAATTTTTACAGAAGACAATCCGGAAGGAGTTGGTCTGCCACTTTTTGCCTGGGCAGAATTCAATCTTTTCCACAAATCAGCAAATAAACGTCGCGTAAAAGAAATTATGCCTGTTCTGCAAAAATATATGGAATGGGTTGACCAGACTTACAAACAGCCGAACGGTCTTTACAGCGCACCGGTTGCAGCAAGCACAATGTTCAATTCTCCGCGTTCGAATGCTTATTACGCAGTTGATTTTAACTCGGCAATTGCAATTAACTGCGCTCACATGAGTGCCCTTGGCGACATTCTGAACGACAAGGAAATCAGTTTTCAGTATAAACGTGCATATTTTTCTCTAAAAACAAGAATCAACTCACTTATGTGGGACAGCAATTCTGGTTTTTATTACGATCTGGACAAAGATGAGCAGAAACTCTCTCAAAAAACAATTGCAGGTTTCTGGCCACTCTTAGCAGAAATTCCTAATGCAGACAGAGCAGATGCTTTAATTGACCATCTTTCAAATCCATGCACATTTGGAACAGATCATCCGTTCCCGACTTTGAGTGCAGACAGCCCGGATTTTAACGAAAACGGTGAAGGCTTCCGCGGTTCGGTTTATCCTGCATTCAATTTTATGATTATAAAAGGTCTCGAAAAATATCAGAGATATGACCTTGCACGCGAATGTGCAATCCGCCACCTTTATTTTATTCTTGAAGGCCTGCAGCCGGCAGACGGTAAAAAAGGCGATATGTACGAAGCTTATAAACCTTGCAAAGAAGGACCAGCTTCTATGCAATCTGACGAAAATTATCCACGCCCGCGCTATTTGCAGACAGTTGGACTTTCGACAATTGCCCTTATGATCGAAAACGTTATTGGACTTTCCATCAGTCTGCCAAGAAAAACTGTAGATTGGATTATTCCAAACCTGGAAATTATGGGAATCGAAAAACTTTCTCTTAAGCGGAACCTTATTACAATTTTGAGCAATAAATCTGTTCGTGGCTGGGAAATTCAAATGGAAAGCGAAAAACTTTATTACTTTACAATCAATATTCTGAATCAAAAGAAAAAAACACTTCCAATCCCAAGCGGTAAGTGTTCAATGCTGATTGATAAACTGTAAAAAAAAGGAGCTCTTTTTGAGCCCCTGAAAAATCTAAAAAAATTAACAGACACCACTAAAGAATTTTCTTAGTGGTGTTTTTTTTGCAGTCTGCAAAATCTATTCATCAACCTTTGTTTTAAACTGCGGGTCAATCGTATTTATGTTATTAACCATCAAAATCGGCTGACGAGTTGCATCAAGAGCATCTCTCCATAAAGCACCTTCAGGATCAACAAAGTTGCGTTTCATTGTTACCATTTTTATTGGCAGGTGAACATATTTATTGTTTACAAGCCCGACAACCATCTTTGTTTTTCCTGCCATTGCAGCGTGGGCAGCGTAACTTCCAAGACGTTCACAGTAAATTGAATCATTTGCTGTAGTTACAGAAGAACGGATCTGATAGCTTGGATCAACATATTTTAAGTTTATGTGAATACCCTTGCTCTTAAAATATTCTGTAATCTTGTCACGCAGATAAATGCCAATGTCTGCAAGTTTTTTGTTTCCGCTGGCATCTGTTTCGTTTGTAGTTGCAAGCAGATTCTGTCCAGCGCCTTCGGCAACAACAATTACACAATGATGTCTTTCGAGAATTCTCTTTTCAAGATGTTCAAGGAATCCATTCGGGCCGTTTAATTCAAAAGGAACTTCCGGAATAAGACAGAAATTTGTTTCGTGGCTTGCGATTGCAGTTGCAGTTGCAATAAAACCAGATTCGCGCCCCATGAGTTTTACAAGACCAATTCCATTAATCTGGCTGAATGCTTCCATATGAATAGAAGAAACGGCTTCTGTTGCCCTTTCTACGGCTGTTTCAAAACCAAAGGAACGGTCAATAAACAAAAGATCGTTATCTACGGTTTTTGGAATTCCAATAACAGCAACCTTTAATCCACGGCGTTCAATTTCGTTTGCAATATCAAGAGCACCGCGCTGAGTTCCGTCGCCACCAATAATAAACAGCATATTCATATTGAGCGATTCAATTGCATCAACAATGTCGCTTGTACGGTTTCCGCCACCACGGCTTGTTCCCAAAAAAGAACCACCGATTTTGTGAATATCATCAACACTTTCTGGTGTCAAATCGATTGTGTCAAAACCACTTTCCGGGAAAAATCCCTTAAAACCAAATCTAAAACCGCGTATTTTTTTTACGCCATAACGATAGTAAAGACAGCGGACAACAGCACGAATTACATCGTTCAATCCCGGGCAAAGACCGCCACAAGTACAAATTCCTGCATTTACATGAGCTGGATTAAAATAAATATATTCACGAGGGCCGGCTTTCTGCATTAAGTTTCCTGCGTTCATGCCATCATCTTTTGGCGAATCTTCAAAAACGTTTACAGAATAGCGCACCGAAGAAGTGTCTTTTACATAATTTGCACGAAATTCTCCATGCTTTGTAGAAAGTTCAATTGGTGAATGAACCCTGCAGGGACCGAGCTGCTCAATCGTAAAATCGTATTCCTGTGCCATAAAAAAATCCCCCATCTTTTTAAGATAAAAACAAACGAATTCTATATTTTTTGACTTTTTTTTTCAAATAAAACTGTATTTATTACGTTGGTTCTGGACGTTCTTTTACAGACAAATTTTTATGTAAAAAAGCTTCGCATTAACATTTACACTGAT
Source organism: Parabacteroides distasonis (assembly GCA_963659855.1). Lineage (GTDB taxonomy): Bacteria > Spirochaetota > Spirochaetia > Treponematales > Treponemataceae > Treponema_D. The sequence continues at coordinate 15,512 of CAVKVK010000012.1, forward strand.
TTCCGGCCACTTTGGGTTCGCTACCGCTCATCGTCCTCGACCAAAAGGTCTGCGGTCGACTGCCGCCCGACGTGTCCGGCGTAGCATTGGTCGGATTTTAGAGATTTTTGTTTAAAATATTGCTTTTTTTTATAAGTTTTTTTTCTTTACAAAGATAACAAATATCGCATTTATTCAAATATTGCCCTTAATTTTTTTTTCTTTTTCTATATAATTAAAATGTTCAAATGATATTGATAGTTAATGACCTTGTCATAAATTCAATATTATTAAAACTTAAATAATTAAAAATTGAACCACAAACACTTAAAGGAGGCTTTTAAATGAAAAAGTTAGTTGGTTTTCTTACTGCATGTCTTATGCTCTCTACAGTAGCATTTGCTGAAGGCTATTTTAGCGCAGAGGATCTCGAAAAAGGTACAATCACAGAGGATCAGTCTCTCGAAGACGGCTTTGTTCTTCATGCAAACAGCGAAAAATACATGAACATCTCTAAAAAACCAATGCACAAAGCTGCTAATGGTGAAGAATTCAATATGGCTCTTCAGCTTCAGGGCGCTGGAAACGCAACAGCACGTTCAGTTTCTTTCCCTGTAAAAGCTGGCGAAACAATCACAGTATGGGGAAACTCAACATCTAAATCAGATATGAGACAGATTGTTGTACTTGGCCCAGATGGAAAAACTGTAAAAGAACTTCCAATGGATGTTGACGGCGAAGCTGGAACTCCTGCATCAGAAGGTTCTGTAAAAGTTAGCGTTGACGGAACTTACACAGTATTTTCTAAAAAATCAGGAATCAACATCTACAAAATCAATGTTGGAAAGTAGATAAAAAAGTTTCTGCTTAAAAAATTAAAATAGTTTTTAAGGCAGACACTTTAGTTGAATCCCTAACATAAAAAAGCGCAGACTTTCTGTCAAAAATGGGGAGCCTGCGCTTTTTGTTTACAGGCTACAATGTTTTGCATTGCAAAGCATCAATTAAATATTTGGGAGAATAAAATGAAAAAAATCATTTCTCTTGGAATTATTGCAGCTCTCGCCTTTTCTGGATTTGCTCAGTCTCGTCCGGAATGGTCAGGTGTTGCTGCTCCAAAAATCACCTCTGTAGAGCTTTCTGAAGGAAATCCAAACGAAATTTCCGTAAAATTCAATGCTCCAACAGATACAAAAACAGCCGACAAAGGCTATGTCGAAATGAAAGGACCTTTCGGAAGTCCTGTAAAAAACACATTCGGCAAAGCTCGCCGCGCAGACAAACATTCAGAATTCACTCCAGAATTTTCTGGAAAGTATACTTTTACTGTTTACACACAGCGCAACAACGAATCAACTTCTAAAGCTTCTGATTCAGTTTCTTTCGATTTTAGTCTTCCTCTTTTAAAGCCAACAGTAAATATTCTTAACATTGGTAACGGCACACTTTCTTTAACCTGGGACCCTGTCGTAGAAGCTGACGGATATGTTGTTTCTTACACAGATTCAAATGGAAAAGTAAAGGAACTTTCAAAAACAACTGCACTTTCTGCAGAAATCAAAGGTCTTAAAGCCGGCAATTACAGCGATGTTATCGTTTATGCAACCCGCGGTTCAGAAAGAGTTCCTTCTTTAACAACACACAAACTTGTTCGTGCAGAAAAAGAACGCGTATGGACATTTACAGAATTTGGAACTTCAACAAATCCTGCACGCAACCGTTACGAACTTCTCGATCCAAACGATCTGAAAGTTACACTTTATTCTTGTACTTATGACGAAAAAACAGGCAACATTATTGAAAAAGGCGGAAAGTTTGAAAGTTACTTTGATGGAATTTCATTCTATTACACAGTAATTGATCCTAAAAAAGAAAACTTTGAACTTACAGCAACAGTTCACGTTGACTATCACAACCCGATGGCAGACGGACAGGAAGGCTTTGGTCTCCTTGCTCTCGACCGTCTTGGTGTAGAAGGTCAGCCATTGATGATTGCTTATAATAACTCGGCTGGTGTAATTACACGCAAATTTACAACTCACGTAAATGGTTCTAAAAAAGAAATTAAAAATGGAATCGGTGCCCGCTTTGTAAGTGGCCTTACAGACGAAATCATTGCTCTTGGCGACGAAGGAATTAAATCTCACGCAACAAGCAAATCAGATGCATTCTCTTACGATCAGGGTTCAGATGCAGTAAAAACCGGAGACACATATCGCGTAACACTCAAAAAAGACAACACTGGTTACCATGCAATCTACAAACGTGCAATTCCTTCTGAAGACACAAAAGAAGAATACATTATGTACGACAACGAGAATGTAAAACTCACTCAGCTCGACAAAGATCACATCTATCTTGGTTTTGCCGTAGCACGCGGATGTAATGCAACATTCTCAGACGTAGACCTTAAAATTACAGATCCTAAAAAAGATCCTCCAGCACAGGAAGAACCACCAGAGTTAGTTCCACTTTCTACAACAATTGACTGTCCAACAACATGGTACAATCAAAAATATCCATTCGCATTTACAACAAATGCAAACGGAACAATCCACGTAGAAACAACTTCTGGCAAAGTTCTGATTAAGGGCGACAAAATTACAGTTCCTGCAGGAAAAGTTTTTGCTGATTACAAAAAAACAATCAAAATCAGCAAGGATTTAACAGACCTTCTCGTAACATTCGATCCTGAAGACAACTGGCGTCCAGCTCCTAAAAAAGTAATCGCACAGTTTAACGCAGAAGACAACGATTACGAAATGAACTACAAACCTGTAACTTACACACATTCAATCATTTCTAAAACTTACAAGGGCAGCGTTCTTTATGTTTCTCCAAATGCAAATGCTTTTGGCTCAGGAACAAGCGAAGATCCACTCGACCTTGGTTCAGCAATTGCATACTGTCAGCCTGGACAAAAAGTTATCTTAAAAAAGGGAACTTACTATCCTGGAAGCAGTATCGAAATTGAACGCGGAAACGACGGTACTCCAAAAGCAAGAAAATATCTTATTGCAGAAGCAGGAAGCCGCCCAATTCTCGATTTTTCTAAATCAAAGGCAAAAGTAACAGCAGTAAACCTTTACGGAAGCTACTGGACACTCGAAGGTTTTGATATTACAGGCACTCCAGGAGATGTAAAAGCACTCCAGGTTGCAGGAAACTACAACGAAATCAGAATGGTTGATACATACTTAAACGGTGATACAGGTATTCAGATTTCAGGACGTTCTTCAGAAACTTTTGACAAATGGCCACACGACAACCTTATCTTTGGCTGTGAATCATTCGGAAACTGCGATCCTGCACAGAACAACGCCGACGGTTTTGCTTCTAAACTTACAACAGGAAACAACAACGTATTCCGCAACTGTGTAGCACATCACAACGTAGACGACGGATGGGATTTCTACTCAAAAGTTGAAACAGGTGCTATCGGTGCAGCTTTAGTTGAAAACTGCATTACTTACGCAAACGGAACAAAACTCGACGGAACTGGTAACGGCGACGGAAACGGATTTAAGCTTGGTGGCGACGGAATTGCAATCAAACACATTCTCCGCAACTCAATTTCCTGGGGCAACGGTGTAAACGGTGTTACATGTAACTCTAACCCGGCTTTAATTCTCGATAGAGTAACAGTTTACGGCAGTGGAAACTACAATGTTTCTCTCTACGGAAAAGGCAAAGCAGCTTCTAATCCTCGTGTATTCGAAGCAAACGGTGTACTTTCTGTAAATGGTGGCGCAGGCGACAACTTCGATGCTTCTAACGATCCAGATCTTGCAAAACGTCTTGCTTCTAGTTCGAATTACTTCTTTAACGGAGCAAAAACACTCAATGCAGACGGAAAAGAATTAGACTCAACTGTTTTTGTTGACAGCGATATTTCAAAATGGGCAAACGGATTTAACGCAGACGGTTCATTCAACCGCATTCCACGCAACGAATACGGTCAGTTCGAAATTGGAGACCTTTTCAAGCTGACAGATTCAGCTCCAGAAAACATTGGTGCTGACTACAACTATCGCAGCAAGAATGCTAATGCAAAATAAGTTTGTTATTTTGGGGCTTACCCGCTAGGCGGGTCGGGGCATTCGCACTTCGCCGTCTTACGCGGCTCATGGGGCGGGCTAAAGCCCGCCCCACTGCTTCGCAGGTGCTGCTACCCCTAAGCCATAAATCAAATTAAAAGACAAAAAAAAGCCCTTCAGCAAAAACTGAAGGGCTTTTTCGTAAGCTAAGAACTAGTAGTCTTTCTTTTCTGACTTGCGTCTCTTATTAAAGAGTTTGCGTTCCAAAGCTGTTTTCTTCTGATGATTTTCTGCAGAAGGCTTTACATAGTATTCGCGGCGTTTGCATTCGCGAACAATACCCTCTTTTTCAACCATACGCTTAAAACGTTTAATTGCTTTTTCGAGGTTCTCTGACTCGTCTACAACGATTGTTGCCATGTAATTTCACCTCCTTTCCTCGGTGTTCCGATAAGTTTGAATATTCTATAAAAATTCAAAAATGAATTCAAGAATAAGAATCACCAAATTTCAAATTTATTTTAAAAGGGCTTTAGCTTCTTCAATTGCTGCAGCATCTGGAGCAAGCTGAGCCTTTGCAATTCCTTTTAAAGTTGCACCACTAGCAGTTACGCGATCGCCCCAATCACTGAGCATCTGACCGTCTCCCCAATCATAAGAACCAAAAAGACCGACAGTTTTACCAGAAAGGCTTCCTTCAATACTGCTAAAAAATTCTTCCATTGAATCTTCGAGTTGTTCTGCTCCCATTGCAGGGCTTCCAAGAAGAATTAAATCTGCGCCAAGCACTTCGTTTGCGTCAGCAACATCAGCCGTACTAAAATATGCATCTGGTGCATCTTCTTTAATTGCGTTTGCAAGCTGTTCTGTATTACCCGTTGTTGTTGCATAAACAATAGCTGTTTTCATAAATGTTTCTCCTGAAAATATCGCTTAAGCGATTTATTTTTTTTACACTCTTACAGAGTTGTATTTTTGTGTGGCAAGAGGAACACTTAAGCCCTGCTTAAACCACGACATGCAAAGTTCAGTGCAGACCTTGTATTTTTTCATTAAGTTAACGGATGTCTGCTTGTCTCCGTAAACTTTCCAAAATCCGCTGTAAAGACAGTTCCGCGCATTCTTTGTTTCAAAACCAATTACATCTGCCAAAGGATAACCAAGAAAAAGTCCTGTTTCGTGCGGAAAATTCTCCTGATGCGCAAGTCTGTTTATTAATTCGCTTAAAATTGAATTAAAACCTTTTTCTACCGGATAACCTTTTGATTTTAAATATTCAATATTGTTTTTTTGAATACAAACTTTCTGCAAAAGATTTTTGTCATAAACAAAAAATAAAAATCTGCCGTTCTCTTTTTTTAATATTACAAAGAATTTTTTTGATTTAGAAAAACTGTCTCTCCAGGCAAATAGAATCTGACGATTATTCAGAAAAAATTCGCTATTCATGCTAAAAAGACTTGCAGGTTTTATTCCGCAAAGAGAAGGCGCACTGCAATGAATTATTGTTTCTTCAAATCCCATAAAATCTCTAAAAAAAGATGGCAGGCTATCACTCCAGAGAAACAGTCAGAACTTAAGTGAAAGCCCGCCATGAGGTACACTGCGTTAGCACAAGCTAACTTCATTTGTTAGCATACAGTAACTAAAGTTTAATGTCAACAACAGAATTTTGAATTTTACATGTGCGCAAGGGATAGTAGTGGCGCCGAAGGCGATGTTTATTGCCAGTTGCGCAAGTCGTCTGCCCACGGTGGTTGAGCCTGTCGAAACCACCACTTAAGACAGTTAATGCTTGATTTCGACAAGCTCAATCAGCGAAGATTGTTTGCCCACGCAACTGGCAATAAACATTGGAGCGCTCCGACGCGGAACCACGGATAGCCCGGTCTGCCACAAGGCAGATGCGCCCAAAAAAAGAAAAAATTATTCCCACACAGCGCCGTCTGGCGACGGATGAACCTTTATTATATTTTGATGTCGTTTTGCATTTGCTGCAAAAAATGGAAGATCCATTGCGTATTCAGAAAGCAAATCGTCTGGCCAGTAATTTAATTTTACAACAGAACTCAAACCATCGCCGTCTGCGTCGCTCAACGCTCCGTACAAATCAATAAGATCCAAAACTATAAGTGTCAATTTTGAAAGATGCTGGTGTTCAAACTGTTTTTTTACAAACTCTTTTTGCCATTTCCGGATTTCTGAAGTTTTTGGTTGGGACGGAACATTGATTTTTTCATCTTTAAGGAATTTTTCAAATTCTGACAAGAACACACTCGGCTTTTTATGAAGATGATAAATAACGCAATTAAACCAGCTGACTGCTCGTCCCTGTGTATAAAAAAGATTTACCGCCCTTGCAAGTGAAGCAGCCTTTGCAAGTTCACTTTCAGAAAATTGAGGAGTGCGTAAAACATGGTAAGGCGGCGTCTGTTCCCAAATCATTCCAAAATTCTGAGCATCGTCGTGGAGGGCTGTTCCCGGAAGAACTGAAAGACAAAAAAGTTCAAGATTGTTTGGATAAAGGCTTAAGGCAAAATCTATGCTGTTTTTAAAACCGCGCAAATTGTCTCCAGGCAAACCATAAATAAGGTCAAAACCAAAGGTAACACATTCTTCGTTTAAGAATCCTATATTTTTTACAAACTTTTTTTTGTCGAGCGTTCTGTGCACATTTTTTAAAACTTCAGGATCTGCACTTTGCAAACCAATCTGAAGCGCACAATGAACTTTACTAAACGCTTTTGCAAGTTCACGGTCGATAAATTCGGCACGGGCTTCAAAATAATAAAATGTATCCGGAGTTTTTTGAGCAATAAGTTTAAGCATTTTTATTGCCCTTTCTTTGCTTGCATTGTAAGTCGGGTCTAAGACAAAAACCTGAGGAATTTTCTTTTTTGCAAAAAGTTCAATTTCTTTTTCCAGACGTTCCATTGGAAAATACGAAACTTTTTTTTCGCCTTTTGACTCATAACAATATGAACATTTAAACGGGCAGCCTCGGGCAAGTTCCCACAAAGCGCCGCCATATTTAGAAGCGTCTAAGGTTCCGTCAAGATAAGGTGAAGGAAGTTTTTCGAGACTGCAGGGAATAGCTCGTGAAAAATCGCATTTTGCAGGTTTTCCGTTTAAGAAACTTACACCGGGAATTTTAAAATCTTCGATAGTCTGCTTTGTTAAAATTGAATCTAAAAGACTTACAACGGCTTCTTCTCCAGCACCGGCAACTGTATAAATAAAACCGCTAAAAACAAAAGGAGCAGCCGTAACTTCAGGCCCACCGGCAATCGTAATAATTTTTGAATTTTGAGCGCGGATTATTGTTGCGGCAGTTTCTAAGGCAACGTGATTCCAGACATAAACGCTAAAAAGTACAAAATCAGGATTTTTTTCTAAGATTTGTTCTGCAAGATAAGAGCCAATTGTCTTATCAAGAGAATTTTTTTCTGCACCAAACTCTATTTTTTTTGCAACAGATTGAATTTCTGATGATTCCCGACAAAAATCGAGTAATTCAACATTGAATGAATCTTTTGTACGCACATCATTTTTTACGGCAGAAGCAACGCAGGCAGCACCAAGAGGCAATGCCTGCGGTGATTTTTCAATTAACAGAGTTGTGCAGATTAGTTTTTTCATTTCTACAAGCAAAAATTACTTATTTTTGTTGAGAATTCTCTCTTCGTATTTTCCGCTGGAAATGTCAATGTAACGGACAAAAAGACTTACTTTGTTGTCTGCGTTTAAACTAGACCAGATTTTGTCTGTAAATTCGTCAATTGAACCTTTTAATTCAACTAAAACTGGTTCGCCTTCAAAAGATGGAAGCGGGTTTCCATTGCCCATATAAGTATGAATAAATCTTCCCTGACCTTTTACAGGAGCATCGTATGTAAATGTAAAGCGAAGTGTGTTGTCTGGATTTCCGTTATCACTTTTTAAAATCGAAATTGCATAATCAAATTTTGAATTTTCTACATTTAAAATTGAAGAAATGCGCGGAGTGTAATTTGGAGCATCGTGCTCGTATTTGCGGCCTGTAAGCGACTGTTCAAAAGTTTTTCCAGCTTTTAAGCCTTCAAAAATTGTGTCTGTCTGATCGCCGTTTGTAACAATTGTGCTGTTTTTGTACTGACGAACAGCTGCATAAATAATAAGGCTTGGATCGCCGGCAATCAAACTTGGGTCAAATGCTTTTGTGCGCACAACTTCTGTGCCATTTTCTTCTTCTGCAACAAAAATGCGGTTGCGACTACCTGCACTGCGTCCCATTGTCCAATATGCGCTTACGGCGTATTTTCCATCTTCAGAAAGGCCTGCAACAATTCCGCGTCCAGGATATTCGTTTGCTGATAAAAGCTGTTCAAGCTGATTGATTTTCATATTTTTTTTCCTTACGTTCAATAAATAATTTATGTATTATCTACAGTTTGTCAGTTTTTTTCAACTAAGAGTTTTTTTTGAATAAATTTGTCCACTTTCTCCAAATTTTTAATTATTAGCATTTATTCTTCTTTATTTAAGCATATTTTTAAACGATAATATTAAGAGTAGAACTGCAACTTTTTATGTGCAGATTTGTTTTTATAGCATTCAAATGTGTGCTGAAGCGCAATGGGATTGTAGTGGCGCCGAAGGCGATGTTTATTGCCAGTTGCGCAAGTCGTCTGCCCACGCAACTGGCAATAAACATTGGAGCGCTACGACGCGGAACCACGAAAAGCCCGGTTTTATCGGCCTTGCCGATAAAATGCGCCCGACAAAATAAAAAAATTAAACTCTGGAGGATTTCTATGAACGAGCCTTTTAACGAGAATAAAATGGAAGTTAATAAAACTCAAAATGAAGAAACTTTGAATCTCGGAGAACAAAAATCTGTACAAAATGCAGAACAAGGCTTGGAAGAAAATCAACCGACCAAAAAAGGAAAATTCCATTTTGGCAAAAACAAAAAGCAAAAAATTAAAAAGATAAAGGCAGTCTCAAAACACAAGTTCAGCTTAAAAAAACTGATGCGTTCAATGGCTTTTAAATTTGCGATTGTACTTTTTATTCTGCTTGTAATTTCGTTTACTTCGCTTGTTTCGATTTTGACCCGCTCCATTGCTTCCGACAACACAGAAACTTACACAACTTTTGCAACGACAATTGCAGAACGTACTGCCGACGGTTTAACTTACTGGCTCGATTCTTTTGCAACTAATTTTGGAATTTTTTCTAAATCAGAAGCTTTTACTTCTGGTGAATGGGAAGTTGCCTGCGATTATTTAACACAAAACAGAGATTTGATTGATCCTAGTTTTGATTTTATTGCAATTGCAGACCAGAACGGTCAAATGTTTGACTCAAACGGAAACGTAACAGACGTTTCGCACGATGATTTTTTTACTGCAATCCAGACGCAGGGAAAATCAGTTTATATTTCTGATCCAGTGCCTTCTCCGGACGGTTACGGTTATATTTTTTATATTTCCAGCCCGGTAAACAACAAAAATAATTCATTCTGGGGCGTAATTGTTGGTGCGCTTTCTTTGAGCAAGGTGAATTATCAGATTTCTCAGACAATTTTCAGCGAAAACAGTTTTACTTATGCGATTGATTCAAAAGGAAACATTATTGCTCATCCAGATTCTGACAAAATAATGAAGAACTTTTTTGAAATGGGCGACGAAGCTTCCGGCTACAAAGGCTACAAAAAAATGACACAAAATATGATTCTTGCGCAAAAAGGAAGTGCAATAATAAAAGACACTGAACGCAACGCAACAAATTATGTTTTTTACTGTCCAATCAATCACACAAACTGGTCGCTTGCCATTGCAATCAACGAAACAGAAATTATGGCAACTGCAAAGAAAAGTGCTTTCCAGATTAGTTTTATCAGCGTGCTGATTGGAATTCTGCTTTTGATTGTTGCATCAATTTATTTAACAATTCTGGTTCATCCGCTTATTCGCCTTAAAAATTCAATTATAGAAATTGCTTCCGGAGATGCTGACTTAACAAAGCGCATTACCGTAAAAACTAAGGACGAAGTTGGCGAAGTTGTAACAGGATTTAACACATTTACAGAAAACCTTCATCACATTATTTTGCGCATAAAGGAATCTAAGGAAGAACTTGCTTCGGTTGACAAAGATATGGCGGACACAACTATAGAAACCGGAGAATCAATCAACACAATTATAAATAACATAAATACAGTAAGTGCACAGATTGATTTACAAGGACAGTCTGTTGAAGAAACTGCCGGAAAAGTAAACCAGATTGCAGACAACATTGAATCCCTTAACGCGCTTATCGAAAATCAGTCTTCTGGAGTTACTCAGGCGAGTGCTGCTGTTGAACAAATGCTTGGAAACATTACTTCTGTAACACGCAGTACAGAGCACATGGTTGATTCTTTTGATGCTCTCGAAGAAAACACAAATACTGGAATTGCAAAGCAGAACAATGTTGATGAACAGATTCAGCAGATTCAGGAACAGAGCCAGATGCTCATGGAAGCAAACAAAGTAATTCAAAAAATTGCGAGCGAAACAAACCTTCTTGCAATGAATGCTTCAATTGAAGCTGCTCACGCTGGAGAAGCTGGAAGAGGATTTAGCGTTGTTGCCGATGAAATTCACAATCTGTCAGAAAGTTCGAGCAAACAGTCAAAACAGATTAGAGAAGAACTTGCCAAAATTCAAAAATCTATCGAAAACGTTGTTCAGTCTTCTGCAGAAGCAAAACAGGCTTTCCAGAGCGTAACTTTTAAAATCCGCGAAACAGATCAGCTTGTTCAGCAGATTAAAGGTGCAATGGAAGAAAGCGAAATTGGTAGCCGCCAGATTACAGATGCGCTCAAAATGATGAACGATTCAACTTCTGACGTAAGAGATGCTTCTGGAAATATGTCTGCAGGCAACCAGGGAATTCTGGATCAGGTTAAAAAATTGCAGGTTGCAACTGAAGAAATAAAATCCAGCATGGGACAAATGACGACATCAGCAAATCAGATTAACAGCAACGGTCACACACTAAAAGAAATTTCTGAAACTATGCAGGGTTCAATTGCAAAAATTGGCTCACAGATTGATTTATTCAACGTTTAGAATATAATTGTGGCATGACTTGTGAACTTTCAATCACCCTCATGCCTGAAGAAGAAAATAACCAGGCAGTAATCGATTCTAAAATTAAAAAGGAACTTATTTCTAAAAACGTTCCTGTCAAAAATCAGAAAATAACTTCTGTATTCGTAAAAAAATCTATTGATGCCAGACATTCCCAGATAAAACTTGTAATGCGCTACAAGGTTTATATTGGCGAAGAACCAGAAGATCTCGAAAATATTTCTAAAAACTGGAAACACGCCGACGGCAGACATTCAGTAATTATTGTTGGTTGTGGTCCAGCGGGGCTTTATGCAGCGTTTAAGCTTTTTGAAAAAGGAATAAAACCAATAATCATTGAACGCGGAAATCCGACAAATTTACGCACAAATGATATTTCTGACCTTACTAAAAATGGTGTTTTAAACGAAAATTCAAACTTTTGCTTTGGTTCTGGCGGTGCAGGAACTTTTTCTGACGGAAAACTTTACACTCGCTCAAACAAAAGAGGCGACATTTATAAAATTTATAGAATTTTTGTTGATTTTGGAGCAAATCCAAATATTTTAACCGACGCCCATCCTCACATTGGAACAGACAAATTGCCAGGCATAATTGACCGCATGGAAAAAAAGATTATAGAACTTGGCGGTGAAATTCATTTTAATTCACTTTGCACAGATCTTTTAATCGAAAATACAGAAAACTTAAAGGCAACTGGCGTAAAAGTAAAAAATCTGATTGATAACACAGAAAAACAAATTTTCGCAGATTCAATAATTCTTGCAACCGGACACTCCGCAGCAGGAATTTATAAAATGATTGCAAAAATTGCGCCAGACGCGTTAGAAGCAAAAACCTTTGCAGTTGGAGTTCGCGTTGAACATCCACGTTCAATAATCGATGCAATCCAGTTCCACGGAAAACAAATGCCTGACGCAGCAGAATATCGTCTTACAACCCAGGTAGAAGGTCGTGGCGTTTACAGTTTTTGTATGTGCCCTGGCGGTTATGTTGTTCCATGCGCTACTTCAAAAGATCAGATTGTTGTAAATGGAATGAGTTCTTCTGGCCGCAACAGCGAATGGTCAAACGCAGCCATTGTTGTTGAACGCCGCCCGGAAGATATTCCAGAAATTTTTAAGAAAAAAGCCCTGGACGACGGTTGCCCTGCCCTTGCAGGACTTTACTGGCGGACATGGTTGGAAAAACTTACTGCAAAAAATGGTGATGGTCAGTATGCACCAGCCCAGCGTTTAACAGACTTTTTAGACGGAAGAAAATCAGAAGACTTACCTGTAACAAGTTATAAACCGGGCGTTGTTTCGAGCA
>CAVKVK010000012.1:27966-40165 GCA_963659855.1 Parabacteroides distasonis
GACTCGACAAATGGCTGCCAGAAGATTTGCACAAAAAATTAAGAATCGGTTTTTTAGATTTTAATAAAAACATGAAAGGATTTGTCTGCGACGACGCTATTTTAATTGCCAGCGAAACAAGAACAAGCACTCCAGTTAGAATTCTCCGAAACAAAGAAACACTCGAATGTACCCAAATTCAAAATCTTTACCCTTGTGGCGAAGGAAGCGGTTACTCTGGCGGAATCGGAAGCTCCGCAATGGACGGAGAAAGAGTTGCCGGAGCAATAATTGCAAAGTTAGAATTATAAAAAACGTAAATTTTGGTTTACAATTTATTGTTGCAACTTTTACTGATTTGGAGGAACAAAAATGAAGCACTGCATTCTTGTAAAATTTATTCCAGAGATTTCTAAAAAAATTGAAAATTCTTTTATTGAACAGATTCAGGAAATTTTTAACGCTGCAACAGAAATTGACGGCGTTCATTATGTAAAACTTTATAAATGCTGCATTGAACGCGACAATCGCGCCGACCTTATGATTGAAATAGACATGGATAAATCAGCACTCGAAAAATACGATTCAAGCGATGCCCATTTAATCTGGAAGCGTGAATATTCAAGATTTATCGACGAAAAAACAATTTTTGACTACGAAGATTCAAAACCGTTCAAAAAGTAATATTAAAAAAACTTACAGAACAGATTTTAAAAACTTCTGGAGGCGTTCACTCTTTGGGGAATTAAAAATTTCTTCTGGAGTGCCGCTTTCGCTGATTTGACCTTTTTCCATAAAAACAACGCGGTCGGCAACTTCGCGGGCAAAGCCCATTTCGTGAGTTACAACAATCATTGTCATTCCGCCTTCTGCAAGTTTTTTCATTACAGAAAGAACTTCGCCAACAAGTTCCGGATCAAGTGCACTCGTCGGTTCGTCAAAAAGCATAATTTTTGGATCCATTGCAAGGGCGCGGGCAATCGCAACACGCTGCTGCTGGCCACCAGAAAGTCGGTTTGGATAGTCATTTGCCTTTGAATCAAGCCCAACCATTTTTAACAGTTCCATTGCCTTTTGACGTGCAGTTTCCTTTTCAATTTTTCCAACATTTACGGGAGCAAGCATAACATTCTGCAAAACAGTTTTGTGCGGAAAAAGATTAAAACGCTGAAAAACCATTCCCATTTCCAGGAGAATTGAATTTCTTTCTTTTTTGGAAATTCTATATTTACATTCACCGTTTTCGTACTCGTCGAGGAGCTGTCCCTGAACCCAAATTTTGCCGTTATCAATATGTTCAAGATGGTTTAGGGTTCGTAAAAAAGTTGATTTTCCAGCCCCGGAAGGACCAATTATGCACACAACTTCGCTAGGCATAACTTCGAGACTGACATTCTTTAAAACGTGCAGACTTCCAAAGTTTGTGCATATATTTTCTGTTTTTATCATGCTCATAATTTGTCCTTAATTATTCGTAAACACTGAATTTTCTTTCTGTTTTGTTGAATGCAAACGAAAAAACTGCCGTTATGATTAAATACAAAATCATTGCCGGTAAATAAACGAGTTCATTTCCTGCGCTGGAAGCAATACTTCTGGTAATTTTTGTAATATCTTCAAGCGCAATCAAAGAAACTAAGGAAGCATCCTTTAAAACCATTATAAATTCGTTTCCAACAGAAGGAATTAATCGTCTTATTGACTGTGGAACAATTACAAGCGCCATCGTCTGAAAATAATTAAATCCAAGAACACGGCTGGCTTCGTACTGTCCCTTGTCAATCGACTGAATTGCAGCGCGAATATATTCCGCCATGTAAGCCGCACTGTTCAACGCAAAGGCAATAAAGGCCGCAAGAAATTTATTTGTAATTGTCAGATAATGACAAAGTTTTGGAAGTCCAAAATATAAAAAATAAAGCTGCATTAAAAGCGGAGTTCCGCGGAAAAAGAAAATATAAGCTCCGCAAATTCTATTGAGCACCTTATTTTTAGAAATTTTTCCAAGCGCAAGAACAAGTCCAAAAACTGTTCCAGCAGCGACAGCGGTTAATGTAAGAAGAATTGTAATTCTTGCACCGTTGAGCAAAGCTGGAACCCAGCCAATAATTTTAGAAAAAGCTTTTCCCATTTATTTTACCGTAATCAAATCCGAACCAAATATTTTTAAGGAAAGAGCCGAAAGAGAACCGTCAGCAACAATTTCGTCAATTGCAGAATTAAGTTTTTCAGTCAATGCAGAATTTCCTTTTTTTACGGCAATTCCAAAAAGTTCATCAGGATCGCCAGTCCATACGCATTTAAATTTTGAATCCGGTCCAAGATAAGCTGAACTTACGAGAGCATCAGAAACAACTGCATCGCAGCGTCCAAGCGAAAGTTCATCGTAAGCATTTATAACCTTGTCAAATTCGCATGGAACAAATTTTAAGCCGGCAGCAGCCTGTTTTTCCATAAAAAAGTCAGAAGTACATTCAGCCTGATATGCAACTTTTAAACCTTCAAGATCAGCAGGTTTTGTAACTGGCAGTTTAGAATCTTTCTGCAGAATAATTGACTGTCCGTTTCCAATATAAGATTTTGTAAAGTCCATTGATTTTTTGCGTTCGTCCGTCATTGTAACAGAAGAAATTACAGCGTCGTATCGGCTTGTGTCGAGCCCCGCAAAAATTCCGTCCCAGGCAGTATCAATCAATTCAAGTTTTAAGCCAAGTTTATCAGCAATCAGTTGAGCCATTTCAATGTCAAAACCAATCATTGTTTTGCCGTCAGTGTCGTAATATTCCATCGGAGGATACCCGATTTCTGTTCCAATCTTTAAAACACCTTTTTCTAAAGTATATTCACCTTTTTCAACTTTTTTTCCACATCCAGCAGCACAAAAAATCAGCATTGCAGCTCCAAAAATTGCCAGAACTTTTTTCATAAAATCCTCCAGACCTTAACTTAAAACATTAATTTAAAAAAAAGGACGTGTCTTTTCAAAAACAACACTGTCCTCACAAAAATATTTTAGAATATACGCAATAAATGGTCAATTAAACGCAGGTTTTTGAATTTATCTTTTGGGCGTTCCCTGCCGTCCGGCAGGTCGGGCTGCTACAGGTTCCGCCTTTCGGCTACATTCAAAAATGGCGGTTTCGCAAGGCTTCAACCGCCATTTTTGAACGCTTTCGCGCCTTGCGTATCCCTAACGCTTGTCGCTTTGTAATTTTGTGTTAAAATTAAAGGCAGTTTTATTTTATAAGGAGTTTTTTATGGCAAAAAAAGGTTCTTCATTTAATCTTTTTTACGTTATCGGCATGGCTTTGGTTGTTGTTGGAAGTTTTCTTCCAGTAATCAGAATCAAGCTTGGAATTTTAGGAAACATCGATTTTACAATCGTACAGGCTTTTAAGGATTTATCAGAAGTTAATTCATGGCTTGCAGTTATTATGTTTGCAGCAGCAGTGCTAGGTCTTGTATTCACTTTTGTAAGCGTTTCAAATGCAAGTCTGCTCAAACTTGTTTGTCTTATTGCTTCTATTGTTGCAGGACTTATTTTCTTCTACAACGGTGGATTTTTTGAACGCTGGTTCAAAATTACAGGACTTGGTTTTTATCTGATTCTCGCAGGCTGGATTGTCAGCGTTGTTGGAACAGTTATTAAAAAGTAAATCTGTAATATAAAAGGCGGGAATGTCTGATAAACTTAAAACTCAGTGTTTTATAGTTTTAGACATTCCTTCTATCAATCAGAAAGTTCCATAGAAATATTAATATCGTTGCCTTTTACACAAACTTTTGCTTTAGAACCAATTATCAAAGGCATTGTCGGATCAATGTGGCCAATGTCAGCATTCAAAACAATTGGCACACCCAATTCTCCCAGAATTCCTGTTACAGCATTAATCTCGTTAACGCCCATAAGTTCCTGCCCAAAAGCAGCAAGCGGACGCCCGACAATAAAACCACAGGCATTGTTAAACCAGCCACATTCTTTTAAATGCCACAAGGCGCGGCGAATATCCATCGGGTTGTAATCGCAACTTTCTAAAACCCACAAAACATTTTTGTGTTTTTCGTTAAAGTCTTTAACTGCATCAAACCGGGTTCCGCTTAAACCAACCAGACAATCAAGGCAACCGCCAAGCAAAGTTCCAGACAACACAAGTTCTTTATCTTCCGGCAATTTTGTCAATTTTCCGTCTTTACTGACAAAGGTCGAAAGAACTTTTTTATCTGTCAAAATATACGCAGAAAGCGGATCGCTGGATTCTGCCTGCGGAGACTGAAACATTGGATAACCGCTTACAGTGTAATTTTTTCCTTCAAGAAGATTCCAGACGTCAAATTCACTTTGTTCCCAGGGCTTTCCAAATCCACTCGCATTTTGCCCATAAATTGCAGCAACATTACAGAGCGTTACCAATGGAAAAATAAAATTTGTATTATCGCTATAACCAATAAACCACTTGGCAGGGACTGTTTTGAGTTTTTCAAAATCAACAAAACTCATAACTTCGCACATAAGTTCGCCACCGCCACAACTAAAAACCGCGCTGACTTCCTCGTCAAGATAAAGTTCCATAAGTTCGCGCGCGGCAATCTCAGGCTCAGTAGAAATTCCAAGCCCGTCAGATTTATAGCAGCATTCACCGACTTTTACTTTGTATCCTCGCAATTTAAACTGGCGGATCGCTTCTTCAAAACGAGTTTTATACGGTTCAGTTGTAGCCCCAAAACTTGGAGCTGCAATGGCAATCGTATCTCCCTTTTTAAGTGGTTTTGGAAAATTCATTTTTGTTCCTTAAATTTTTGCAACATTAACCTTTTTTATGTGCCAGATGTCGCGAACATAATCTTCAATTGTGCGGTCAGAAGAGAATTTTCCACTGTTTGCAATGTTTATCAAAGTTTTACGAGCCCAGCCTTTTTTGTCTGCATACGCTTCTGCAATCTTTTCCTGAGCTTTGCAATAAAGATCAAAATCAGCCAACAAATAGTAAACATCCGGACGCTGACCTTCTACACCGTAAACCAGAGAGTCGTGAATTTCCTTAAAAATCTGACGACTAGGATCGTAGGTTCCATCAACAAGCTGGTTAATTACTTTTGCAAGAGCCGGATTTCTTTCGAGATACTGCTGAGGATTGTAAGAATGTTCAGCTTCCATTTTTTGAATCTCTTCTGTTGTTAAACCAAATGGGAATCCATTTTCTTTTCCTGCTTCTTCAAAAATTTCAATATTTGCGCCGTCAAGAGTTCCAAGCGTAAGAGCTCCGTTCACCATAAACTTCATATTAGAAGTTCCAGAAGCTTCTTTTCCTGCTGTAGAAATCTGCTCAGAAACATCTGCAGCCGGGAATATTTTTTCAGCAACGCTTACACGATAATTTTCGATAAACACAACGCGCAGTTTTCCGCCAACACGACGATCATTGTTTACGCGTTCAGCAACTGTGTTAATAAGCTTGATTATTGCCTTTGCACGTCTGTAACCACTTGCGGCCTTTGCACCAAATATAAAAGTTCTGTTTGGCGGGTTAAATGTCGGATCTTCGATAATTCTGTTGTACAGATACATAATGTGCAGAACATTCAAAAGCTGACGCTTATATTCGTGCAAACGCTTAACCTGAACATCAAAAATTGAATCCGGATCAAGGAATTCATTCTGCTGACGTTTTAAATAATCAACAAGAATTTCTTTATTGTGATGTTTTATCGCAATCAATTCTTCAAGAGATTTTTCATCATCAACAAACTTTTCAAGACATTTTAACTTAGAAAGATCTTTTTCCCAGCCATGACCAATTCTTTCTGTAATAAATTTTGCAAGTTCTGGGTTTG
The DNA here is from genome assembly GCA_963659855.1 of Parabacteroides distasonis. GTDB lineage: Bacteria > Spirochaetota > Spirochaetia > Treponematales > Treponemataceae > Treponema_D. The sequence goes on from CAVKVK010000012.1 coordinate 33,778, forward strand.
AATCGCACAACCAGCGGCGCTGTGTAATTCCGTTTGTTTTATTGTTGAATTTCTGCGGATAAAGTTCGTACCAGTCGTGCAATTCAACATTCTTCAAAAGTTCAGTATGAAGGGCAGCCACTCCGTTTACGCTAAATCCAGCATGAATTGCAAGCCAGGCCATGTAAACTTTTCCGTCGTGAATAATCGACATACGATTCTGTCTCTGATAATCTTCCGGATATTTTGCACGCAGTTCAATAAGGAATCTTCTGTTAATTTCTTCAACAATCTGATAAATACGTGGCAGCAATCCCTGGAAAATTCCAATGTCCCATTTTTCAAGAGCTTCAGCAAGAATTGTATGGTTTGTGTAAGCAAAAGTTTTTGTAACAATTGCCCAGGCTTCGTTCCAGCCCATTGAATACTCGTCCATCAGAATGCGCATCAATTCTGGAATTGCAACAACCGGATGAGTATCGTTCAACTGAATTACATGCAGTTCCGGAAATTTTGCAAAATCTGTGCCGTAATCAGCAACAAAATGATGAACTAAATCCTGCAAAGAAGCCGAACAGAAGAAATACTGCTGCTTTAAGCGCAATGTTTTTCCCTGCGGACCATTGTCATTTGGATACAAAACGCGGGTAATGTTTTCTGCATCGTTCTGTCTAAAAACAGCTTCGTTGTAACGCATGTCATTAAAAAGCTGAAGATCAAAACCATTAGGGCTCGAAGCCTGCCACAATCTTAAAGTGTTTACAGTATTTGTGTCAAAACCAACAACCGGCATATCGTAAGGAGTTGCAATAACTTCTTCAGCATTTTCAAGATAGAATCTGTCCTGACCGTCTGGAGTTTTTCCGTATTTTATTTCTCCCCCAAACTTTACGCTGACAGCCAGATCCGAGCGTTTAACTTCCCAAGGATCGCGGTGTTTAAGCCAGTTGTCCGGATATTCAACCTGGTAACCGTTTTCAATATGCTGTTCAAACATTCCATATTCGTAGCGGATTCCATAACCGTGGCCTGGATAATCAAGAGTTGCAAGCGAATCCAAAAAACAGGCAGCCAGACGACCAAGTCCACCGTTGCCAAGACCAGCATCAGGTTCTTCATCTTCGATTATGTTGTAATTTATGTTCATTTCGTCGAGAACTTTCTTTACTTCTTCTTTTATTCCAAGATTTATCAGATTGTTGCTCAACGCTCTTCCCATTAAAAATTCAGCAGAAAGATAATAAAGCTGTTTTACCGGTTTTTTATCATATTCTTTGCGGGTTGCCATCCAGGCAGGCAAAATCAATTCCTGTACAGAAGCACTAACTGCATCAAAAAGGTCGTGTTCATTTGCCTGAGAAATGTCTTTTCCGTACTGTCTGCGAAGACGGGCAGCAAGGTTTTCACGGAATTCTTCAGCATTAAATTTCATCTTTTATTCTCCTGTTGGGCGCTACGGCAAGCCGTCGGGCTTTTCTGGGCTACGGCGTCTAACGCGCCTCCGGTGCTCCACTATCGTTACGCACGCGCTACGCGCCCCATACAATCCCTAGCGCAAAAATACATCTTTAATTTTATCACGTTGTATTTTACTTACTCATAAAAATAACCGAAGAACCAGCTAAAATAACATATTTTTCCTGATTTTTAAGTAATTCTTCTTTTCCGCAAGGTAAAATACAATCCTTTGTATCTATTGAAGTATCGGCAACTCTGTACCATTTTTTTCCTAAAGTTGCCGGCGGAACAGTAACCGTTACATCGTGAATATCTGTATTGTAAGCAATATAAAAATCGTTGTCTTCTTCAACCGTGCTGTTGCCGGCCCCGCCTCCAAGTCTAAAAGCCAGAAATCTGTTAAGCTTTGACCAGTCTGGAGCAAGTCCTTCAATATTAAACCAGCTTATATCAGCCGGGCTTATATCGGTTGCGGATTTTTGTCCTTCAAAAAAAGTCTTTCTCTTAAAAATTCTGTGGGAACGCCGCAATTCAATAAGCGTTTTTACAAAATTAAAAGTATCTTCGTGCTTTTTTAAATCGTTCCAGTCAAACCAGGAAATTTCGTTATCCTGACAATAAGGATTGTTATTTCCCTGCTGCGTCCGCTGAACTTCGTCTCCTGCAGCAAACATTGGAGTTCCCTGGCTTGTAAGCAGGGCAACAAAAAAGTTTTTAATCTGACGTTCACGCGCTTTTTCTATTTTTGGATTTAAAGTCGGGCCTTCAAAACCGTTATTATAGCTTAAATTATTATCTGTGCCGTCGCGGTTTTCTTCGCCGTTCTGTTCGTTATGGCGATAATTATAAGAAACAAGATCTTTTAACGTAAAACCGTCGTGGCTTACAACATAATTAATTGAATGATGCGGATTTCTTCCATTGACAGAATACAAATCACTCGAACCGGCAATTCTCGTTGCTGCTTCTGTCGAAAGTTTTTCGTCTCCACGAATAAATTTTCTTATTCCATCTCTAAATTTGTCATTCCATTCGCACCATCTTCCACCAGGGAATGAACCAACCTGGTAAGCGCCACCACAATCCCAGGGTTCTGCAATAATTTTTATATTACGCAAAACCGGATCTTCGCTTATTCTTCTCGTTAAAGGAGCATCCGGATTTAAAAAACCATTTTCGTCGCGCGTAAGAACGCTCGCAAGGTCAAATCTAAATCCATCAATATGCATTTCGCGTACCCAATGGCGCAGACAAAAAATTATAAAATCCTGCACAACCGGATGATTACAGTTAAGTGCATTTCCACAACCACTAAAGTTTACATAATATTCTTTATTTGAATTAACCAGCTGATAATAAATTGAATTATCAAATCCACGCAAACTGAATGTAACGCCGTGTTCGTTTCCTTCTGCAGTATGGTTAAAAACTATATCAAGCAGAACTTCAATTCCTGCTTTATGAAACGCTTTTACCATATCTTTAAATTCTCTTACACACTCGCCTGGTCTTTTGTCAAAAGCATAGCCTGCCTTTGGTGCATAAAAAGCCATTGTGCTGTAGCCCCAGTAATTTACAAGACGCTTTCCGGTTTTTGGATTTGAATTCATATTTTCAAACGCATCAAATTCCTGCACTGGCAAAAGTTCAACAGCCGTAACTCCAAGCCTTTTTAAATAAGGAATTTTTTCTATAGCGCCACGGTAAGTTCCGCGATACTTTACTTCCGACGACGGCGAATGAGTAAAGCCTTTTATGTGCATTTCGTAAATTACAGATTCACTTAACGGAGTTTCTAAAGGTTTGTCGTCTTCCCAATCGTAAGTCGGGTCAACAACAACACATTTAGGCATTTTTTCCAATGGACAGGTTTTGTCATTTTTTAGATTTTTAAAAAGAGAACTGTCTGTAAGTGCGTAAGCGCGCGGATCAATTAAATAAATGTCTTTGTTAAATCTGTGGCCTTTTTCAACTTCAAAAGGTCCGTCAACTCTATAAAGATAAAGAGCTCCTGGTTTTAAGCCTTCAACGCAAACATGCCAGAGATCTCCGGTTCTGTTTATTTTTGGATCTAATTCAATTGTTTTGTAAGGAGAAGAATCTTCTGGATTTTTAAATAATTCTAAAAAAACAGCCGTTGCATTACGGCTAAAAACACAAAAATTAACACTACCGGCGGCATAAACAGCTCCAATATCCCAAGGCCGCCCTGGCAAAATTTTTAATCGCTCCATAACGAAATATTCTATCATACCCGGCAAAGTCAAACTAATAATTTTTTATTTAGAGTATCCGCAATCAATGCGCCAACTAAAAAACACAATTCTGCTTATTTTGAAATCTAAAATCAGAAATGCTATAATCGTGCAATGGAAAATTCAATTAATTCAATTCAATCTGGCGATCAGCAGAAAACTGCCCTTGTTACGATTATTGGCAGACCTTCAGCAGGAAAATCAACTTTTTTAAATACTGCTTCTGGCGAAAAAATCAGCATTGTAAGCGCAATTCCGCAGACAACACGCAACGCAATAAAAGGAATTGTAAACACTTCTTTAGGCCAGCTTGTTTTTGTCGACACTCCGGGCTACCACGAATCAAACAAAAAAATGAATCTAAAAATGCGCAATATCGTTGCAGACCAGCTCGCAAATGCGGATTCAATTCTTTATGTAATCGACTCAACTCGTCCATGTGGCGACGAAGAAAAACTAATTACGGACCTTCTTAAAGGACACGAAAAAAAGACTGTAGTTGCAATCAACAAAATTGACGAAAAAACTTCTAATCCACAGCAGGCAGAAAGTTTTCTTAAAAAACAGCTTCCTCAACTTGAACAAAAACAGATTGTAAAAATTTCTGCTAAAAACGACGAAGGAATAAACGATGTTCTGCGTTCTCTCTACGATTTAGCACCAGTTGCTCCGCCACTTTATCCGGAAGAATTTTACACAGATCAGGAAGTTGATTTTAGAATTGCAGAAGTTATTCGCGAGCAGGCAATCAACCGGCTTGATCAGGAAATTCCACATTGTATTTATGTTCAAATTGCAGATATGGAAATGCGTTCTCCAACAAAAATGTGGTGCCGTGCCTTTTTATGCGTAGAAAAAGAAAGCCAGAAAGGAATTGTAATCGGCAAAGGTGCGCAAATGATAAAAACAATCCGCGTTGAATCAATTAAACAACTGCGAAAACTTTTTGACTACAAAATTGATCTGGATTTACAGGTTAAGGTAGACAAAAACTGGCGCCAAAACGATTTAAGATTGAATAAAATTTTAATGTAAAAAAAATCAGGTTCAAAGTGACGCAAATCGCCATTAAGAACCTGATTCCTTTTTTTACACTCTTTCCTTGTACAGTTCAAACTGTGCAATTCCCTGATACAAGAGCATGCTTGCGCCATTGCAAACACTGCAACCAGAAGCATCTGCTCTTGCCATTACCGGTGTAACTTCCGGGGAATAAATTACATCGTAAACAAATTCTTTTCCGTTAAAATCATAGAACCAGATTGGATCATTTTCCTGATTAGAAGGTTCGTTTGAGCCCATTCCCTTTGACGTTGTCTGAACAATAATATCTGAGTATTTATTCAATCGTTCAAGGTTTTCTGGTCCTAAAGTTGCGTATTCAAAACCGTATTTTTCTGCAACAAGACGAGCTTTTGCAAGAGTTCTGTTAAAGACGCAGGCCTCTGCCCCGAGTTCTTTTATAATATAAGCAATTGCGCGGCTTGCTCCGCCAGCTCCAATAATCGAAACCTTTTTTCCACGCAAATCTTTATAACCCGTAAACTCTAAAAGAGCTTTTTCAAAACCAATTGCATCTGTGTTATAACCTTTCCATTCACCGTCTTCGCGAACAACGGTATTGCATGCACCAATGGCTTCTGCTTTTGGATCAATTTTACGGATAATTGGAATAACTGTTTCTTTATGTGGAATTGTTACCGAAAATCCCTGAATATCAAGTTTTTCCGCAAATTCAAGCGCATCTTCAATAGTTTCAGATTTAAAAGGAATATAAATTGCATTAAGCGAATTTTCCTTAAACATTTTATTCTGCAATTCAGGGCTGGAAGTAATTTTTAAAGGATAACCCGTAATTCCAAAAATCTTTGTTTCGTCATTAATTGAACTAAAATGATAAACATTTTCGAGAGTAAACGGATCAATGTGTCCGATTTCTAAAAGATTTCCAAGAAGTTCTGCCGGGCTTGTATACGTTAAATATGAATTAATCTTTCCTGCCAGAATTCTTGTTGGAAGTCCGAGTGGTCCCATTGCACAAATAATCTGTTCCGAATTTTTCCATTTAGAAGCTTCACAAAAAACCTTTGTAACGTCAGAAAGTCTGTGCGGCATAAAAGCAATCTTTGGAATTTCGTTAGAATTCTGTCGTAATTCCGCAATTTTTGCTTCAATATCTTCAACCGGCTCAGTCATATTATGATAAGAGCGAATAATTCTGGTTCCAAAAGCCTGGGCTGCATCTTCCAGACTCGGAATATGAAAATCTTCTTCAAAATCTACATAAGCAAAATTCTTTTTTGGATCTTCCTGGGCAAACGCAAGACCGCGGGCATAAAGCATTGTTCTTGTAGATTCGCCTTCAACATACTGTCCACCGTCAATTTTGCGTCTTATTGTAAGAATTGCCGGCACATCAATCATCGTTGGAAACTCGCGGATTCTCAATCTTTCGTCCTGATCCAGAAAATCAACGCGAAGTTCAACCAGATCTATAAAATCTTTATACTTTTGAGTAATTTCAACATCTTCTGCAAGAGTTTTTCCAGTTAAACAAAGACAAACCAACGATTTTGACATTTTCGCCTCCAATCAACAAAGTTAAAACGCAAACTTTTATTCGCCAACTGTAATACGCTTTGCAACTTTTCCTGCAACGCGCAAAATCAATTCACTGCCTTCAGAAACTGCATACG
>CAVKVK010000013.1:0-1973 GCA_963659855.1 Parabacteroides distasonis
GTTACAAAACGGCAATCATAAAAAACTGTTGCAAGGTTATTACAAGCCTAAAAGTTCTTTTGCAGTTCCAAAGACTGTATTTTGTTCTAAACTTGCACCGCAATTTACAAACAATGGAAGAAGTGAGTTTACAACTTTTTTATTTTCTTCAAATGTTTTTTCGTTTCTGGCACTATAAATCATTGTCATAATAAGATAAACGAGTGGCGTTATGTTTGAAGATTCTGTTCTTGCTGTCATCTGCGGTTTTGCAATTTTTGAAAAATACTGTAAGAACATTTCAAGCGTATTCCAGCTGTGGAAACTTATAAGCCGGTAAATAAAAGTATTTGGAATCGAAGTTGTATTTTTAGTTCCATCTTTTTTTGTACAGGTAAAATCAGCCTTTCCGTTTGCTTTGTCTGTTTGAGCGCCTTTTAAAATCAACATTTTTGAAGTTTCTGCGTCGTCAGTTTCGGCAGCAAGGTACAAAGCCGTGTTTGTCATAGAAAGCCCGGAATTGATTTTAAATGAATCTACATTTGCTGACTTTTCTATTAAAAAAGAAATGATTTTGTTGAGTTCATTCAATTTTTCTGGAATTTCTTTGTCCGTGCAGTAATAGGCGTTGAACATGAGTTTTCCGAGGTTTGATTCAATGTAGGTTTGCTTCATGCTGTGGCGAACCGTAAGAATTGCTTCTTCTTTTTGTTCCTGGCTCGCTTTTTCAAGATTGAATCCTGCAAGAAGCTGTCTTGTTCTAAAATCTGCCATTCCCTGAGCGTAGGCATCGCTTCCATCTTTTATTGTTGCCTTTGTCTGAATTGCAAAATAAAGCGGAGAAACGCCAGAAACGCGGATTTTATCAATGTCTTTATTTTTTACTTCGTTTTTGAACTTTTTAAAATCTGCTTTTTCAATTGAATTTTTTAATTTGTCCAAAACTTTTGGGCTGTAATCTTTTATACATTCTTCTGCAGCCTTTTTGTCGTTTGTAAACATTTTTGGTGCAAACTGAGTCCAGAACTGTTCTTTTTCGTTAAAAGTTTTAAAGAAGGCATCGTCCAGCGGAGCAACCATTTTTTTAGAAACTCCATATTCCCAGACTTTGAGTGCAGTTTTTTTGTCATTTACGTACATAAAAAAAGTAAATGCCTGCTGAACAAAGCGGCCTGTGTATTCTTCTGCTAAGGTTATATTTTTAAAGGCTTCTTTATAGAATTCTTTTGCTTCGTCAAATTCAAAAAAAGCAACTGAAACAAATCCTTTGAACCAGTTTGTAAAGAATGCCGAACGGGCAGAAACAATTTCTGTTACCTGTTCATAAAACTTTTTCATGTCCTTAAACTTGTAAACATATTCCTGCATAATTGAACGCCAGATGTAGACTATTGTCTGTTCTTTAGCGAGTGTGTATTCAAAAGAATTTTCGATTGTTTCAGACATTTGTTTGCTTTTCCTTCTATTACGGGTTTTTTATTTTTCTGCAACTTCTCTTGCACGCACTAAGGCTGCTTCAATGTTGTCAAAAATATTTTCACGGCCGATTTTGTCTGCCATTCCTGTTTTTTCGCAGAGCATGTAAGGCTGGGTGTGGATTCCTGAAAGAATAATTTTTATTCCTTTGCGGTCGCAGGCATTTTTTGCCTGAGACAATGCCTGGATTCCACCAGCGTCGAGATAAATTGTATTTCTCATTCTAAAAATGATTGCCTTTACTTCTGTGCCTGCTCGTTCTGTTGCAAATTCAAATTTGCGCACAGTTCCAAAGAAAAGAGGTCCATCAATTTCGTAAACCATAACGCCTTTTGGAAGTTCAATCTGTTCTTCGCTTCCGTTGCCTTTAATTCCTACAACAACAGTTCTTGAACCAGACTGAACTTCTGAAAGTTCAACCATTTTTTTAATAAAGAAGAATGCTGCAAAAATAAGACCAACTCCAATTGCATAAGTTAAATCAACAAAGACAGTCAAAAGGAAGGTTACTATAAGAA
>CAVKVK010000013.1:1983-2542 GCA_963659855.1 Parabacteroides distasonis
GAACAGTTGTATCCGATTTTTGTCCTTTTACGAGAGAACGAATTGCTGGAATTCCTGCCATGTTCCAGGCAACCTGCATTAAAACTGCTGCAAGTGCTGCCATTGGAATATATTCAACGTATTTTCCAAAGAAAACCATTATCAAAAGAAGCACAATTGCGTGAACCATTCCCGCAACAGGAGTTCTTCCTCCGTTATTTATATTTGTTGCTGTACGTGCAATTGCTCCGGTTGCCGGCAAACCACCAAAAAGCGGGCTAAAAATGTTTGCAATTCCCTGTCCGATAAGTTCGTTGTTTGAATCATGTTTTGAACCGATCATTCCGTCTGCAACTACGGCAGAAAGAAGAGATTCAATTGCTGCGAGAACTGCAATAGAAACTGCTGTCGGAAAAACTGTTTTTATTGTAGTTAAATCGAGGGCTGGAAGTTTTGGAGAAGGAATTCCAGAAGGAATTTTATAACGATCGCCGATTAAAACTGTTTCAAAGCCAAAGAATTTATTCAATAAAATGTGAATCAAAGTTGCCGCAATAATTACGATAAGGCTTCCTGGAAT
>CAVKVK010000013.1:2552-31006 GCA_963659855.1 Parabacteroides distasonis
GCTGCAAGGCTTACAACTGCCATAATAAATGAATAATAGTTGATTGTTCCAAGTGAAGAAGCGTAAACGATTATTTTTCCTGTAAAAGTGCCTGGCATTTTTGTATATTCAGTTCCAAATGCGGTTAACGGGAACTGTGGAGAAAGTCCTAAAAAGTCTCCGATCTGACCTGTTGCAATTGTTACTGCAATTCCTGCTGTAAAACCAACAACAATTGTGTACGGAATAAATTTTACGAGTCCGCCAAGCTTAAATGCGCCCAAAAGAATGAGCATAATTCCTGCTAAAACTGTTGCTGTTGCCAGTCCAGAAAATCCAAGCTGCGGATTATTTACGATTGCATAAATGATTACTGTAAAAGCTCCGGTTGGTCCGCCAATCTGAACTCTTGAACCGCCGAATGCAGCAATGCAGAATCCTGCAACTATTGCCGTATAAAGACCAGTTTCCGGGCTGCAGCCGGAAGCAATGGCAAATGCAATTGAAAGTGGCAGGGCTACGATCCCGACGATAATGCCGGCAATAAAATCCTGCGAAAATTTTTTTGCGCTGTAATCTTTAATACAGTTGAGCAGTTCGGGTTTGTACATCTTATTCTCCAGTTATGTTGACAATGCGGTATTTTGATTTATCCGTTTGTTATTATGAAAAGTGTTGAAAATTATGACATTTTTTACGTTAGTTTTCAACTGATACACTTTTTTATGATTGTTTTCAAAATTGTGCAAATTCTATAAAATTGTTTCTGCGTTTTTGTGCGCAAGGACTAAAAAATGAGTGATTTGATTTTTCCAGAAAACTATAAACCTTTGCTCGGCGAAAAAGAAACCGAACACGCAATCGTTTTAATAAAAGATTTTTTTCAGCTTCAGCTTTCGACAGCTTTAAATCTTACCCGCGTAACTGCTCCTCTTTTTGTAGAAAGTGGAAAAGGTCTTAACGACGACTTAAATGGCGTTGAACGTGCCGTAAAATTCCCTGTAAAGGCTATGAATGACGCTCAAATGGAAATTGTTCATTCTCTTGCAAAATGGAAACGTGTAAAAGTAACAGAAATGGGACTAAAACCTGGTTTTGGCATTTACACAGATATGAATGCAATCCGTGCCGACGAAGAATTAGATAATATTCATTCACTTTATGTTGATCAGTGGGACTGGTGCGCTGCCATTAACGAATTTGACCGCACAATAATGTATTTAAAAGAAACTGTAAAAAAAATTTACGACTGCCTTAAACGTACTGAGTTTTTTATTTATGACCGCTACAGCATGATTGAACCGGTTCTCCCGGAAGAAATTCATTTTGTGTATGCGGATGATCTTATGCGTAAGTATCCGGATTTGTCACCAAAAGAAAGAGAAAATAAAATCTGTAAGGAATACGGGGCAGTCTTTCTTATTGGTATTGGTGGAAAACTTCCTGATGGAACAATCCACGACGGACGTGCTCCAGACTATGACGACTGGATCAGCGAAACTGGAGACGGACACAGAGGTCTTAATGGAGATCTTCTCGTCTGGAATTCTGTTTTGCAGACCTCATACGAACTTTCTTCTATGGGAATCCGTGTTTCTCCGCAGTCTCTTAAAGCTCAGCTTGAAGAGCGGAACTGTACAGAGCGCGAAAACCTTGAATTCCACAAGCGCCTTTTAAATGGCGGACTTGCACTTACAATGGGCGGAGGAATTGGACAGAGCCGTCTGTGCATGTTCTTCCTAAGAAAAGCTCACATTGGCGAAACTCAGGTTTCTATCTGGCCAGAACAAATGAAAAAAGATTGTGCATCTCACGAAATTCATTTATTGTAGGTTTTTGTAAAATTAAAATGTGCCGTTCAGTGTAAAATTTCGTACGTTCCTGTCGTGTGTACGGAGAATTTACTTTGTCTGGCGCTAGTTTGATTTTTATTACGAATAAACCTATGGAAAAAACTTTTAATTTTAAGACAGAACAGCTTGAATCTTCACTTTTGGAATTTGAACAAAAAGGAATTACAGAGTTCACGTTGCAGGATGAACAGATTTTAAATTCAAAAGGGCGGCTTTTAAAATTTCTGCAGGCAGTTCAAAAAAACGCACCGGAACTTTTTTTAACTCTTCCATTGGAAGCAAAAATGCTTGATATGGACGTTTGCCGTGAATGTTCAAAGCTCAATTGTACGATTGACATTCCGTTAAAAGGCGAAAGCAGGGGTGAAGTTTTTCTTTTTGACAAAAAGTTTTATTCAAAACGTGCTCAAATGCTCAATACATTGGGGCTTGTTTTTGGCTTTGATCTTGATTTTGCTTTTGAAAAAAATGATCGCATAAAATCATTTTTTGATCGTCTGGATTTTGCCGTAAGTCTTTATCCGAATCATCTTGATTTTCCTCAACTGGAAGCGGAACTTTCTGACCGGAAAAAAATTGAAGCAAAACCGTCCGCAACTTTTTCGACCCAGGATATAAAACGCTCAAAGGCGGTTGCAACGGCTGCGAGTGCTTTTTATTCATACGGAAGGGCTGTTACCTGGTTTCTTGCGGTTTTGTTCCCATTAAAGATTACGCCTGTAAAATTTTTTGAAGATTTTTATGAATGGCAGAAACTGAATCACTTTGGTTTTGAAGGCAATTGGGAAGAATATAAAACCAATCATTCAAAACTTGAAAAACTTCAGCTTGATTTTTTGCGTTTTAAGTATGAAGAAAAAAATAAACTGCAGCTTTTTGAAGTTGTGAGTAACATTGTCCGCTTAAACGGTGCTTTAAGCCGTTGTTTTGGCGAGAGCGAAGAAAGCATTGTTGAAATGTCTTACAATCCGGACGAAATCTTGAGCGGGCAGGCAATGAATATTCAGTCTTTTTTTGACAATGCCTTTATGGAATACAGCCGCATAAAAGTTTTTATGGGAAGCGACGGCCCTGATTTTAAGTATTGCTAGATTTAGTTGAATTTAAATAGCCTAAATGGCAAGTTTTTATTTTGAATTTATAAAATAAAACACTTCAAATAGCCTCTCGCCGAGAACCTGCCCCAAGCCGCACGGTTGAGACAAGCTCAATGTGCGTTTGTGTCAGAACCTCGGCTACGGCTATTTGCATTTTTTAGTAAATAAATTTGGCATTCAGTTAGTAAAAGCTAAAAACATTATTCTGAATATCGGGCTTCTATTCAGAAGAGAGAATAAGCGGGAAGAAAAAGAAAACTCGTTTTTTTGTTTTTTTTAGAAAAATTCAAAAAAATCAATTTTTTTTGTTGACGATTAAATATCGCAATTATTAGTTTTTAAGTATGGACAAAGAAATGAAAGATACAGAAGAAAAAACTGTAGAAACAGAGAATAAGACAAGCGAGGAACAGACTGCAGAAAACGCAGAACAGTCTGCACAGGAAAAAGTTCCTCAGGACGCTCCAAAAACAGCAGAAGAGAGAATCGCTGAACTCGAAGCTCAAATTGCTCAGATGAAAAGCGAAGCACTCTATAAGGCTGCAGAAAACGACAACTGGCGCAAACGTATGCTTCAGCAGAAAGAAGATGCTGTAGCTTATGCAAACGAAAGTCTTTTGAACGACCTTCTTGACAGTCTTGATAATTTTGACCGCACGATTGATGCTGCAAAAGACATTAAAGAAGCAAAGCCAATTGTTGATGGCATAAAGATGATTAATAAATCACTTGCAAGCATGCTCGAAAACAAGTATAACCTTGTTTCTTTTGGAAAAGAGGGCGATGACTTCGATCCTGAACTCCACGAAGCTATTGGAATGCAGGAAGGTGATGTAAAAAAAGAAAAACTTTTACAGGTTTATTTAAAAGGATATAAGCTTAAAGACAGAGTAATCCGTCATGCAAAAGTGATGGTTATAAAGCCAAAAGCTTAAAAATTGTAAATATATTTTATGAAGAACTTAAAAAAACAGTTCTTCGGAGGCTAGAATATGGGAAAGATTATTGGTATTGACCTTGGTACTACAACTTCAGAAGTATCAGTTATGGAAAACGGACAGGCAACTGTCATTCAGAATTCAGAAGGTGGAAGAATTACTCCTTCAATTGTTGGTTTTACAGCAAAGGGAGAACGCATTGTTGGTCAGTCTGCTAAAAACCAGGCAATTACAAATCCAAAAAACACAGTTTACGAAGTAAAACGTCTCATCGGTAAACGCTATGCAGATCTTCAGGACGAAATTAAACGTGTTCCTTACGGAATCGTTCAGAAGGGTGAAAATGTTGCAGTTGTTGTAACAGACAACGGTCAGCAGAAGGAATATTCACCACAGGAAATTTCTGCATTCATCCTGCAGAAAATGAAGAAAACTGCAGAAGATTATCTCGGTGAACCAGTAACAGATGCTGTAATTACAGTTCCTGCATACTTTAATGATGCTCAGCGTCAGGCTACAAAAGATGCCGGTACAATCGCTGGTCTTAACGTAAAACGTATCATCAACGAACCTACAGCTGCTGCTCTTGCATTTGGTCTTAAGGAAGACAAAAACAAGGAAAAGGTTCTTGCAGTAATCGATGAAGGTGGTGGTACACTTGATGTTACAATCCTCGATATGGCTGACGGTGTATTTGAAGTAAAGGCTACAAACGGTGATACTCACCTTGGTGGTGCAGACTGGGATAACGCAATTTCTGACTGGCTTGTAAATTCTTTTAAGGCTGACACAGGAATCGATCTTTCTAAAGATCCAATGGCAATGCAGCGTATTAAAGACGAATCAGAAAAAGCAAAAATCGCTCTTTCTAACCAGACAACAACAGACATCAACCTGCCATTCATTACAGCAGATGCAACAGGTCCAAAACACCTGCAGAAGACTTTGACTCGTGCAGAGTTTGAAAGAATGACACAGAGTTTGTGGGACAGAGTTCTTATTCCTTGCCAGAACGCTCTTAAAGATTCTGGATATACAAAAGATCAGATTAACGAAGTTCTTTTGATTGGTGGTTCTTCTCGTATGCCAAAATTCCAGGAAGTTGTAAAGAACTTCTTTGGAAAGGAACCATTAAAAGGAATCAACCCGGACGAAGCAGTTTCTATGGGTGCTGCAATCCAGGGCGGTGTTCTTGCCGGCGATGTAAAGGATGTTCTTCTTCTTGATGTAACTCCACTTTCTTTAGGTATTGAAACAATGGGCGGAGTAATGACAAAGCTCATTCCAAGAAACACAACAATTCCTACAAAAAAAAGCCAGATTTTCTCTACTGCTGCCGACGGACAGACTGCAGTTACAATTCACGTATTGCAGGGTGAACGCGAAATGGCTAGCGAAAACAAAACTCTCGGCAACTTTAACCTTGAAGGAATTCCAGCAGCTCCACGCGGAGTACCACAGATTGAAGTTACATTTGATATTGATGCAAACGGCATTGTTCACGTTTCTGCAAAAGATACAGGAACAGGCAAAGAGCAGCACATTCAGATTACTTCTTCTTCTGGTCTCAGCAAGGAAGAAATTGAACGCATGGTAAAAGATGCAGAAGCTCATGCAGATGAAGATAAAAAACAGCGCGAAGCAATCGATGTTAAAAACGAAGCTGACAGCCTTATCTACTCTACAGAAAAGAGCTTGAAAGATCTTGGAGACAAGGTTTCTGGCGGCGACAAACAGAAGGTTGAAGACGCAGTTGCAGAACTTAAGAAAGCACTTGAATCTGGTAACACAGACGAAATTAAGGCAAAAACAGAAAGCTTAAAACAGGCTTCTTATAAGATTGCCGAAGAAATCTACAAACAGCAGAATGCTGCAGGTGCTGCTGGTGCTCAGCCAAATGGTGGAGCAGATGCAGGCAACAATGCAGGAGCGCAGAACGACTCTTCTAAGGGTGGTTTTGATAAGGGAACTGCTGACGACGTAGACTACGAAGTTCACGACGACAAATAAAAAATAAACTATTAAAAGGGCTGTCTGGTAAGTTTAGAACAGATGTCATTTCTTATGCTGGCAAAGGCTAAAAAGCTTGAGCTGGCATAAAAATGAGATTAATTCTTACGACAGCCCTCTTTTTGAATGTTCTCTTAGTTTTTTCAGGAGTGAATAAAATAAAATGGCTGCAAAACGTGATTATTACGAAGTATTAGGCGTACAAAAAGGTGCCTCAGCTGATGAAATAAAAAAGGCATACAGAAAACTTGCCATAAAATATCATCCTGACAGAAACCCGGGCGACAAGGAAGCAGAAGAAAAATTCAAGGAAGCAACAGAAGCTTACGAAGTTCTTTCTGATGATCAAAAACGTCCGATTTACGATCAGTACGGTTTTGCAGGCTTAGACGGAAGCGCAGGTTTTGGTGGTGGCGCAGGCGGATTTTCTGGAAGTCACGCTTTCCACGATTTTTCTGATCTTTTTGGAGGAATGGGCGGAGGCTTTAGCGACATCTTTGAAGGAATTTTTGGAGGCGGAAGATCTTCTTCAAGAAGCCGCAATCCAAATGCACCAGTTCAGGGACAGAGCTTAAGATACGATCTCAACATTTCTTTTAAAGACGCTGTTTACGGCACAAAGGCAGAAATCAAGTTTTCGCATAACGAAAAATGTCCAGACTGTGGAGGTTCCGGGGCTGCAAAAGGTGGAAGCCGAAAGACATGTTCTGTCTGCGGTGGAAGCGGTCAGGTAAGAAGACAGGCTGGATTTTTTGCTGTTCAGCAGACCTGTTCAGCGTGTCATGGTTCAGGAACTGTTATAGATAAACCTTGTGCTACCTGCCGTGGTTCTGGACTTCAGGAAAAGTCAAAGCGCTTAACTCTTACAATTCCAGCAGGAGTTGACGACGGAAAACGCATTGCAATACATGGAGAAGGCGATGCAGGCTCAAATGGTGGACCAGCAGGCGACTTAATTGTTGTTCTCCATGTAGAAAGTCATTCTTACTTTGAGAGAAGCGGTCAGGATCTTTACTGTGCTGTTCCAGTTACAATGGCACAGGCAGCACTTGGCGAAACGATTTTTATTACGACACTTGACGGAAAAAAGATTGAATTTAAACTTCCGGCAGGAACTCAAAACGGAAAACTTTTGCGCATTAAAAACGAAGGTGTTCCGGTTTTGAATTCAACTAGAAAAGGCGATCTTTACATAAAGATTCTGGTTCAGGTTCCTTCAAGACTTTCTCCAAGACAGAAAGAACTGCTCGAAGAGTTTTCTAAACTCGACAACGCAACTACGAGCCCGAATCCTCTTCCTCTTTCTTCGCTTAACGGCTAAAAATGGTAACGCTTTCAAAAGAATTTGAAGAATATCTTGCACCGCGAACAGACAGGCTCAGTTTTTTACGAAACTACCTGCTTGAGCGTGGTGTGCAGACTTCTGTAATTTCTCTTGCCGGCAAAAAACACATCTACGTAAATTTTCCTTCAACTTCTTACAATCCACAATTCAGAATAAAAACCCTTATTGCTCATTACGACATTGTTTCTGGCAGTCCAGGCGCAAACGACAACAGTTCGGCAGACTTTGCACTTGCAGACTTTGCAGTTCTCGTTAACGAAAAAGCCTTAAACGGAAAAACAACAAACATCCGCATGTTTTTTACAGACGGCGAAGAACTTGGCGAAGGCGGTGTAAACGAACAGGGCTCATTTTCACTTGCAGAGCTTTTTAAAAAACTTGGCATTACAACAGACGATGTTTATGTTTTTGATTCAATCGGGCGCGGAACAACTCCGGTTCTTGCCCGGGCAGGCCTTTCTTCACTCAAAAATCTAAAATCAAATTCTCTCTTTATAAAACGCTTTGCTTCTCTTTTTGAACGCACTCAAAAAATCTTACGGACAGCAAGCCCGAATAACTGGCTTACACTTCCGGTTCCTTATAGCGATAATGCAGGTTTTCTGGCCTGTGGAATTCCGGCTGTTGCAATTACCATGCTTCCAAAACAGGAAGCGTCGGCCTATTACATGGAGCTTATGAAAGACAAAAATCTCGAAAAAGCCGTAATGAACGTTCATCTTGATGACGATGCCGACTTTAAATTCAAATATCAGGAAAAAATGCCGCTTACCTGGCGGCTTTTCCACACTCCATACGACAATTTTTTAAGCCTTACCCAGGAAAGTTTTTCTGTAATCGAAAAAATCTTAAACGAACTTTTAACTCTTTACGTTTAGTTTTTTTTAGGAGCACAATTTTTTTTCTCGTCCGGCTATCCGTGGTTCCGCTTTCGCTCCAATGTCTATTGTCAATAGACATCGCCTTCGGCGCCACTACTATCCGGGCTAAAAACAGCACAGTTGCATTTGTTTATATTCTCGATAAATGTTTAAATTCAAGTTTCTATTGCATAAAGTTTCATAAAACACTAGGATAT
Organism: Parabacteroides distasonis; assembly: GCA_963659855.1. Classification (GTDB taxonomy): domain Bacteria; phylum Spirochaetota; class Spirochaetia; order Treponematales; family Treponemataceae; genus Treponema_D. The sequence goes on from CAVKVK010000013.1 coordinate 10,853, forward strand.
TTGTATAAATATGCAAAAAAGCTGTCTTAAACTAAAGATTGACAGTCTTTTTCAGGAGAAATACAAATGGCAAAAGATAAGGTTGTTCTTGCTTATTCTGGTGGATTGGATACAACAGTTATCATTCCATGGCTTAAAGAAAATTATGATTATGATGTAATTGCTGTCTGCATTGACGTTGGTCAGTGCGATGACTGGGAACATATTAAAGCCCGTGCCCTCAAAACTGGTGCGTGTGCATGCTACGTTGTTGATGCCCGCCAGGAATACGTTGAAGAATATATCTGGCCGGCTCTCAAAGCAAACGCAGTTTACGAAGATGAGTATCTTTTGGGCACATCTACAGCCCGCCCTCTTATTGGAAAAATCCTTGTTGAATATGCTCGCCAGGAAGGTGCAGTTGCAATCTGCCACGGTGCAACAGGAAAAGGCAACGACCAGGTTCGTTTTGAACTTGCAATCAAGGCTTTTGCTCCAGACCTTAAAGTAATTGCAGCATGGCGCGATCCAAAATGGAATATGGACAGCCGCGAAGCAGAAATTAAATTCCTCGAAAACCGCGGACTCGAAGTTCCAATGAAAAAGGATCAGTCTTATTCCCGCGACGAAAACATCTGGCACATCAGCCACGAAGGTCTTGAACTCGAAAAAACTTCTAACGAACCAAACTTTAAGCACATGCTTAAAAATACAGTAGTTCCAGAAGAAGCTGGCGAAGGCGAATACGTTACAATCGAATGGGAAAAAGGAATTCCTGTTTCTTTGAACGGCAAAAAAATGAACGGCCTTGAACTTATGCTCGAACTCAATAAAATTGCCGGACGCAACGGAGTTGGAATTGCAGACATCTGCGAAAACCGCTGCGTAGGAATGAAGAGCCGCGGAGTTTACGAAACACCGGCAGGAACAGTTTTGTACTTTGCTCACAGAATGATGGATCATATCTGTCTTGACCGCGACACTTACCACTACAAACAGCAGGTTTCTTTGCGCCTTGCAGAACTCATTTACGATGGAAAAGTATTTACTCCGCTTTATGACGCTCTTATGGCTTTTGTTGATTCAACTCAGCAGACAGTTACAGGCTGGACAAAAGTTAAACTTGTAAAGGGAATGGTTCGCGCTGCAGGTTCAGATTCAAAATACAGCCTCTACAACGAAAACATTGCTTCATTTACAACTGGCGAACTTTACGATCACAAAGACGCTCAGGGCTTTATTACATTGTTTGGACTTCCACTCAAGGTACGTGCAATGATGGAACAGAGCGTTGGCGAAGGTCGCGCTATTGCAGAAAGCAAAAACTTAAAAAAACGTCCAACTGAATAAGGTTCAGACATTTTTTTTAAGAGCACTGCCCGAAAAACCGGACGGTGCTCTTTTTGTTTATAAACTTACATTTTTTTTATAAAATAAAAGGAACTTAGCTTGAATAAAATATTCACTGCAGCCTTACTGGTGGTTTTTGGTATGATGGAAAAAAGTTTTTCTCAAACTTCTTCTTTGGAATTAAATGTAAAAAGTCCGGCACAGACACAAAACTGTGTTTATCTTGTATGGAATTCTCTTTTGGCAAATGACAAAAATGTCAGCGACTACGAAGTTTTTGTAAACGGCAAAAAAGAAAAATTTTCTGCCCGCAAACAATCAAAACGTCTTAATTCATTTTTAGATTCTTACAAAACTGCATTTTATAAGGATTTTTCTAAAAAAGTTACAGGTTTACCAGACGGAATGAAGTCAACCGACGTTTCGTTTTTTTGTGTTCAGGGACTGAATGCAGATACAGACTACGATTTTAAGGTTTGCGCAGTTTCTTCCAGCGGAAAAACTTTGTACGAATCTTCTTCAATAACTGTAAAAACAAAAGAAAGCGGAGATTTGTTGAGCGTAGAAAGATTTGGGGCAAAGACTTCTAAAAGAATTTCTGACCGCAAAAATTTAAATGGCGAAAAAGAATTCATTCTTGCAAATACAAAAGCAATTCAGGTTGCAATAGATTCCTGCCCGGAAAACGGAACTGTTTTTATTCCAAAAGGAATTTTTATGTGCGGCGGCCTGCATTTAAAAAGCAATATGACATTAAAAATTGACGGCGAACTCGTTTCTTCACCTTTTGCAGAACATTATGACTACAGTTTTTATATGTATCCATACTACACAGACACCCGCTTCTGGGGAATGCTGAATGTTGACGGAGCCGAAAATCTTGTTTTAACAGGAAGCGGAAGCGTTGACGGAAACGGCTGGTTTTACGAAGACAAAAATGGAAATTCAAGCTTAGACGAAAAATTTTACAGCGAAGAAGGCGATGATTCTAAAAATCCGCTTTTAAAATACAAAAAAGGAAACAACAAAACAGTTTACACAGACGGAATTCTTGCCGAGGACTGCGCCGAAACTTATTTTAAGATTGAAGGCAAAACCTTAGAAAATGCACAGACCGACGATTTAAGAAGCGCTTATTCAACCAGAAGCACAACTGTAATTTTGCGTGGCGTAAAAGGACTTGTAATTGACGGACTTACGTTTAAAAATCCTGCAAACCACATGATTAACCTTTTGAATTCTCAAGATATTACAATCTGCAACGTAAAAATCTTTTCTTACGACATTAACAATGGCGACGGAATTGGCCTTATTTCTTCCGGAAATGCCTGCATTTTTAATAACTTTATCGACACAGGAGACGACAGCATTGTCTTTAGTGCCGGAGTCGGAAAATCTGCTTTTGAAATTGAACAGGACGGCGTAAAGAATGTAGAAATCTTGGGTAACTACATTCACCACGGACACGGCGGAATAGCCTTTGGAAGCCACACTGCGCGCGGACTCGAACAGATTTTTGTTCATGACAATATTTTTAACCACACTGACATTGCCTTTAGAATTAAGAGTGCACCTGCAAACGGCGGTTATGTAAAAGACATTGTTTTTGAAGACAACGCAATTGCCTGTGTAAACAGACCGTTTAGCATGTCAACCGAATACAGCGATGCAGGAACCGTAAGCAAATACGGGGCTGCAGAAAAGCAGGCAGTTTTTTCTGACATAATTGTAAGGCGATGCTCTGTTTATAAAAATTCAGGTTACGCAATTTACATTTTTGCAGATGAAAAAACACCGCATCACGACATTCTGTTTTCTGATGTTGAATTTGCAAAAGAAGGTAACCACAAACAGTACATTGCAAACTGTGAAAATTTTAAAATTGAATAATGGACAAAGCCGCCATTAAAAATTCAATTTTTTAAATTCAAATTGCCTTATCCACGGTTCTGGCAACGAACGCATTCTTAAAACTAGCGAAGCATGCGCTTTGAGGGACGAAACCGTGGTGAAAGGCTTTTTGACATTATTTTTATTCATTCTGCTTAAATATTTACATTTTTTTTACAATTCCCTTATCGTTTTATAATTTTTTTTCTTTATGTTTCTTGCAAGACCTTGGAGGTACAGGAAAATGTTAAAAAGAAAAGAGATTTCACAGGAAGGATTTCGTGGAATTATGAAAATGGCTGTTGGCGCTGCAATGTTTGCTGCAATGGCTTTTGGAACAAAAGTTGACGCTCAGACAATCACTGCCACACCAACAGGCAAAGGAACACCAAAATACGTATTTTTATTCATTGGTGACGGAATGAGCTATCCGCAGATTCAGAGTTCTGCATATTATTCAGGAAAAGACGCTTCTGGAATCGTAGATGTTGTTAAAAAGTCAGAAAATGCAGGAGATTCACCTTTTGGACAGAATTTAAGCTTTATGAATTTCCCGGTTGCAGGAAGTGCACAGACTTATGACGCAACAAGTTTTGCTCCAGATTCAGCTTCTACAGCAACATCAATCTTTACAGGAAAAAAGACACATTCTTCTTCAATCAACGTTGACATTACAAAAAAACAGAAATTCCGCACAATTGCAGAACAGCTTCGCGACCAGAAAGGCTGGAAAATCGGCGTTATTTCTACAGTAAACTTAAATCACGCAACACCTGCTGCAAGTTATGCACACCAGGCAAGCCGCAAATCAAACTATCCGATCGGACTTGAACTCGTTGCTTCTAATTTTGACTATTTTGCCGGCGGTGCTTTAATGGAACCACAGGACAAAAACAAAGACAAAGAATCAATTTATTCACTTGCACAAAAAGCTGGTTACAAAGTCTGCTTTACACAAAAAGATGCTTCTTCTCTCAAAAACGGAGATAAGGCACTTGTTGTAGCAGAAACACTTGCAGACGAAAACGCAATGAACTACGACCAGGACGCAGCAAACGGTGAATGGAGACTTCGCGACTACGTTAAAAAAGGAATCGAAGTTCTCGACAACAAAAAAGGTTTCTTTATGGAAATTGAAGGTGGAAAAATTGACTGGGCCTGCCACGCAAACGATGCACGTTCAACAATTGCAGACACAATCGCACTTTCAGAAGCAGTAAAAGAAGCAATCGCATTCTATAACGAACATCCAAAAGAAACTTTAATTCTTGTAACAGCCGACCACGAAACCGGCGGACTTACAATCGGATTTGCAGGAACAGACTACAATCTTTTCTTTGACACACTCAAAAATCAAAAGATTTCCTATGCAAAATTTGACAGCGACTTTGTTGCAAACTACAAAAAGAACAACACATCATTTGACGACGTAATGAAAGACGTTACAGAACAGTTCGGACTTAAAGTTCCTGGCACAGACGCTTCAAATAAAAACGGCGGACTTGTTCTTACAGATTACGAATACAACCGCATAAAAGAAGCTTACAAAAAAACAATGTCAGGCGACAAAAGCCGCGACCAGAGAGAATACGAACTCTACGGCACTTACGAACCACTTACAGTAACAATCACTCACATTCTTAACAACAAGAGTGGAATCAGTTTTACATCTTATTCACACACAGGACTTCCAGTTCCAGTTTATGCACTAGGCGCCGGACAGAATGATTTTACAGGTTTTTACGACAACACAGACATTTACAAAAAAATGGCAAAACTTACAAAGGTTGTACAGGACTAATTTTATTGTAAATTGATATGGGCGTTCCCGGTTCTGCCTTTGGCAGAACCGGCCGGCAGTTCCGCACTTCCGCTATTCGCTACAACCAAAAAACGCGCACAAATCGTGCGCATTTTTTGTTCGGCTTCGGCAGTTAAAACTGCCTTCGCCGGTGCTCCATTGCCTGACGCAAAACAAAAAGGAAATTCAAAATGAAAAAAATAAATTTTTCGCGTTCAACAGTTTCAATTTTAGTTTCGCTTTTGTGTACTTTTATAATGCTTTGCATTCCTACTGGTTTTGAAGACGCATTGCAGTTTAGAGACGCAGTTAAGTGCAAAGTTAAAATTCTTGATACAGATAATTCACGCTTTATAGATACCGGGCTTATCAGAACCGGACAGCAGGTCTGCAATGTAAAGTTCTTATCTGGAAAATTTAAAGGACAGTCGTCAGAAGGCTGGAATATGCTTAACGGCTCTCTTTCTCAGGATAAGATTTTTCATCCGGGAGACACGGCTCAGGCTCTTGTTCAATGGGAATATATTGACGGAATAAAAAAAGACGGAAACGAAAATATAATTTCTGTAAATTTAATTGACCATTACCGTCTGCGTGGCGAACTGATTCTTGCGTTGTGTTTTGCTGCTTTTTTAATTATTTTTGCCGGTGCAACCGGAGTGCGTTCAGTTCTTTCGTTTGTTTTAACAGTTCTTGCACTTTGGAAAATCATAATTCCACTGTATTTAAAAGGCGTTGATCCGATTATAACAGGCCTTGCAGGAACTGCTTTTTTAACAGTAATGATTATTGCCCTTGTTTACGGTTTTGACAGGCGCTTATTTTCTGCCGCTGGGGGTGCAATGCTTGGAATAATATTCTGCGCAGTTCTTTCGATTGTTTGTACAAAGTGCCTTAAAATTCATGGAGCGGTTATGTCATATTCCGAAAGTCTTTTATATTCAGGATTCCAGGATTTAAATCTGACACGCATTTTTATGAGTGCAATCTGTATTGGAGCAAGCGGTTCTGTTATGGATTTGTCTGTAGATATTACCAGCGCCGTTAACGAAGTCGTAAAAAAATGCCCGACAATTTCTAAATGGGAAGCAATAAAATCCGGCCTCGCCGTAGCCCGCGCTGCAATGGGAACAATGACGACAACACTTTTACTCGCATATTCAGGAACCTGCATAGCCCTTTTAATGACCTTTATGGCACAAGGAACCCCAATCTACAATATCCTGAATAATAATCAGGTTGCCGCAGAAATTATAAACACCGTAGCCGGAAGTTTTGGACTAGCCGCCACAGCTCCTTTTACAGCCTTCTTAGCAGGAACGATTCTTGCAAAGAGAAAAAATTAGATTGAATTTTTGTTCTATTGTTAAAACTTTCTGCAAAATGCTAAAATCCTGATAAATGAATTGCTTTTCTGGAGGCTAAAATGGATTTGAACGCTGTTGCAACTTCTCTTAAGGCTAATGGTTTTGAAGCCTTTGTTTTTGAATCTGCTGAAGATGCTGTAAATAAATGTCTTTCTGTTATTCCGCAGAATGCTGTTGTGGGCTGGGGTGGTTCTATGAGCTGCGTTGAAAGCGGCTTAATTGATTTAGTCCGCAAAAATTTTAAGGTTTTAGACCGTGAACCTTTAAAAGGCGAAGAACGCACTGAACTTATGCGAAAGATTTTATCCGAAGCTGACGTTTTTCTTACAAGTTTTAATGCTGTAAGCGAAGACGGACACGCTGTAAATATTGACGGAAACGGAAACCGCGTTGCTGCAATTTCTTTTGGTCCAAAAACTGTAATTGCCCTTGTCGGCAAAAATAAAATCTGTAAAACTCTCGCCGACGCTTATGAAAGGGCTTCGACAATTGCAGCAGGTAAAAACGCTGTTCGTTTTGGCAAAAAAGAAGAAGACCGCGACGAACTTATAAATATAATCCAGGTTTTAAAGCGCGGTGGTAATGGACGCATAAAAGTATTTTTAGTAAACGAAGATTTAGGTTACTAAATTATTCTGCAGTTTATAGTTAGCGTCTTTGTATGAAAACTTTTACTCTTAAAACAGACAAAAAAATCCGTCTCGATGAGCTTTTGCGCCTTGAACTTCCGTCTCTTGTCGGTAAAGAAATTTCCAATTCAAAAATCCGCCGGCTCATTATTTCTGGTTCGGTTTGTGTAAACTCAAGGCAGGTTCGTGTGCCTGCTTTTAATGTTTTTGCAAAAAGTACGGTTACGGCTCTAGTTGAAGAAGAAAAACTTTTTTTTGAAAAACCTGCAGACGACATTTCTTTTGAACTTACCCAAAAAGATGTTTTGTTCGAAGACGACTGCATTATTGTTGTTAATAAACCTGCGCATTTTCCGACAGAAAAAACAATGGTAGATTCCCGCGACAACCTGCATGCGGCTGTTGTGCGCTATCTTTTTAATAAGCAGAAACTTACAAACCCGAATGCAAAAAATCCTCCGTACTGCGGAATAATGCACCGCCTTGACCGTGATACTTCCGGCGTAATTTTGTTTACAAAAACGCGCGAAGTAAATGCTTTTTGCCACGATATGTTTGAACAGCACACTGCAAAAAAAGTTTATATTGCAGCTGTTTCTAAAATGCCGGAGCAAAAAAAGTTCAGTGTTGATTTTACAATGGGGAGAATCAGTCCTAAAGGGCAGAGCGCAAAGTGGGGAAGGGTTGCTGCAGAAAAAGGCGGACTTAAAAGCCGTACAGATTTTGAAGTTTGCCAGATAAAAAGCCCTTTTACCCTTATTGAATGTCATCTTTATACAGGGCGGACTCACCAGATTAGAGTGCATCTTTCGTCGGCTGGACTTTCGATTTTAGGCGATGAACTTTACGGTGGAAAACCTTTTAAAAGAATTATGCTTCATGCTCTGTCGCTTACGTTTCCACATCCAAAAAGTAAGGAAATTATTTGTGTAAAATCTCCTCTGCCACAGGAATTTTACGGGCGCGAAGAATAAATGTAAAAATTTACGACAAAACCTAGCCCCGGCTGGAGCAGCGTAGTTGGGGCCTGCCCCAATGAGCGTGAGCGAACTGCGCAAGACGGGACGCGGGAAACTTATTGTGCTCCAAACAAATTGTAAAATCAGGTTTACTTTTATAATTTTAGAATTTTCGTTATTATTTTTGTATGGTTATTGTTCTTAAAAATGATGCTAGCGAAAACGAAAAGAAAAATATAAAAGCACTTTTAAAATCAAAGAATTTTAAAATTAACGAAGTAAAAGGTGAAGAATCTACAATTCTTGCGGCTGTTGGAAGACTTGCAATGGACAGCCGCGAAGTTGAAGTTTTGCCTGGTGTAGAAAAAGTTGTTCCGATTTCTAAACCTTATAAACTTGCAAGCCGTGAATTTAAGCCGGAAAATACAATCGTAGAAATTCCAAATAATCGCGGGCAGATAATCCGCGTTGGCGGAAGCCGTCTTGTTGCAATTGGCGGCCCATGCGCTGTAGAAAGCCGTCAGCAGATGTTTGATGCGGCCAGTGCAGTTGCTGCGAGCGGGGCTACAATGCTTCGTGGTGGAGCGTACAAACCCCGTACTTCTCCGTATGCTTTTCAGGGGCTTGGGGAAGAAGGCTTAAAATATTTAAAAGAAGCCGGGGACAAATACGGTTTACCGGTTGTAACAGAGATTGTTGCTGCTGAATATATTCCGGTTATGGAAGCTAACGGCGTTGATGTGTACCAGGTTGGTGCGCGCAATATGCAGAACTTTGAACTTTTAAAACGACTTGGTAAACTCGGAAAGCCTGTAATTTTAAAACGCGGTCTGTGCGCAACGATTCAGGAATGGCTTATGTCGGCTGAATATCTGCTTTCGAGCGGAACTGACAAGGTTATTCTTTGCGAAAGAGGAATCCGCACTTACGAAACTGCAACCCGCAATACTCTTGATTTGAGTTCAATTCCTGTTTTAAGAAGCCTTACTCATCTGCCTGTTATTGTTGATCCAAGCCATGCTCTTGGTGTGCGCGATAAAATTCCTCCAATGGCTCTTGCTTCTGTTGCTGCCGGTGCAGATGGAATTATTGTAGAAGTTCACTGCCACCCGGAACAGGCACTTTCTGATGCTGCCCAGGCTCTTTATCCTTCACAGTTTGATAAAATAATGCGCGACATAGAAGCCCTTGCTCCTGTAATGGGAAAACAGGTTGCCCACATTCGTGCAGAAGAAAAAAATGAACAGACTTCGCCTTTAACCGAAGATAAAAAGAACCGTATTCTCTGTGCTTTTTCTGGAAAAAAAGGCGCATACGCAGAGCAGGCAGTTTTTAATTATTTTGAAGATTTCGCAGAACCCGTTGAAACTGATTCCTTTGACGAAATTTTCCAGCAGGTTGTTGACGGCAAAGTTCAGTATGGAATGATTCCAATTGAAAATTCTACGGCAGGTTCAATTTACAATAATTATGACAATTTAACCCGCTACGAAGACATTTCGATTGTAGGCGCAGTTACTTTAAGAATTGAACATTCACTTTTAGCGCCAAAAGGTGCAACTCTTGAATCAATAAAACACGTTTACAGCCATCCGCAGGGACTTGCTCAGTGTTCAAATTTCATAAAACAGTATGGATATAAAACTGTGGACACTGTTTCTACTGCGACCGGTGCAGAACTTGTTGCTCAGAAAAATGACATTTCGTGTGCAGCAATTGCAAATGCCCGCAATGCCGCTCTTTACGGCTTAAAAGTTCTTCGACAGGGAATCGAAAACAATCCTAACAATTACACAAGGTTTGTAATAATTGCCGCAAACCACACACACGAAGGTACAAAGCATTTTGGAGAGCAGAAACCAAACCGTGCAACTTTAATGTTCTCCACAAAAAACGAAGCCGGTGCACTTTACGACGCTCTTGGTGTTTTTAAGGATGCTGCTTTGAGTATGAATCGTCTTGAATCCCGCCCAATTGCTGGAAAACCGTGGAAATACTGGTTTTATACTGATGTTGTTATTCCTCAGACTATTGAAAATCCTGTAGAATATATAAACGATTTTGTAAATATATTAAAATCATGCGCCCAGGACATAAGACTTCTCGGCGTTTATTTTGAATAATTATTTTGAGAGGTAAAAAATGGAAAAGTTTGTTCTTTCGGTTCTTGTAGAAGATAAATCCGGTGTTTTGAGTCGTGTTTCCGGTCTTTTTAGTCGCCGAGGTTTTAATATAGATTCTCTTACAGTGTGCGAAACTCACAATCCGGAACAGTCCCGCATGACAATCGTTGTTGCAGGAGATGAATATGTACTTGAACAAATCGAAAAACAGCTTTCAAAACTCGTTGAAGTAATTTCGATCAGTCATTGCAAAAAAGAAGAAACCTGCGAACGCGAAATGGCACTTATTAAAGTTAAGGCAAGCGGAACTCAGCGCGCCGTTATTATCGAAACCTGCCAGATTTTCCGTGCACACATCGTTGACGTTTCTTTTGATTCTGTAATTGTAGAAGCAACTGGAAGCGAAGAAAAAATCGAAAGCCTGATTCGCCTGCTAGAACCTTACGGCATTCTTGAACTTGTAAAAACAGGTCTTGCCGCAATGGATCGTGGCGAAAAAGTGATGAAATAATGAATTTAATAAAAAAACTCGCACTTTTTTTCTGCGTTGTTTTTTGCTTTACAGGTTGTATTCAAAAAACAAAGTTGAATTTAACGGTTCCGGAACAGACAGACTATTCTGGAACTGTTGATTTTTCTTTACAAAGCCTTTCAGACACAAAAACAGGTGTTGCAGAAGAGCGCATTGTAAAAAAAACTTCTTCAAATTGCGATTATTATATTTTTTGCTCAAAACTTCAGATTTTTGGAGCAATGCAGGGAAATTCAGCAATTTTAATTAATTTTTCTGTTAAAAAAGCTCATCAATCTAAAAATGGCGGACAAAGCCTTATTTCCTTTTTGTATCCGTCAGATTTAAAAAACAAAACTTCTGTTTTAACGCCTTTAAGTTCTCGCCCTGCAGTTTCTTTTAATTTTACAGATTTTGACGGTGAAACTTTTTGCGTCCTGCTTTCTGTTGCCCGTGGAGAAAATTCTCCCTGCGGATTTTTTATTCAAAAAAATAATTCTTCTAAATATTCTGTTACCAGCGTTGAATTAGTTCCTGCTGCCGTTGGTTTTGATTTTGCAGAAAACAAACAATTCTATGCCTTTGCGCCTAACGGCGGCTCTTTAATAAAAAACAGCAAAAAAATTGATTTTTCGGGGCTTTCTTTGTGTTTTCCTTCGTTTAATTCAGAAAATGCACTTATGCCACAGTTAAAAATAAAATCTTCCGGCCTTGCTCCGGTTAATTTTACGATTGGCGGCGAAAAAATCTCAGTTCGTAACGGAGGACAAAAGTTTCTTTCAATTCCGGTTGCTGCGTTAAAATCGCCTTTTTCTGATTTTCAAATTACTTCTAACGAAGAAGAACTCGAAACTGTGCTTGCAGTTCCTTCAGATAAAATCCTTCTCGAAACTTCTTCTAATTTTGAAACCTGTCCTGTTCAGCCGATAAAAACAGATCCCGGCCTTATTATGAACTGGCCAGAACAAAACTGGCGGAACAGCGGTTACGAACTTTTTGAATGGGACCGCTTTGAAGGAATTCTTTTTTTTGACACTGCAGATTACGAAATTCAAAATGATTTTTTCCGTCGCTTAGCATTTTTTGTAGAAAAGCAGGGTTACAAAGGAACTCTTTTAAGTGATTCTCAATTAAAAGGTCAGCACGGTTACAACGCTCACGACTACAGAGCCTATGATCTTGCCCGTTTTTTTGAAAAAGCACGTCTGTTGAATTTTCCGCTCAACAAAAAAGAACTTCTTTTGCAGGAAATTCTTTTAAAAAACGGCGTTATAAAAATTGACGAAAACGGTTCGTTTACAGAAGGGCGGGGCGCTGTAATTTCAATCAGCCAGGAAAGTCCTTCTTATCTCCGCACAACTTTTGTAGCCCATGAAGGCTGGCACGGAATTTTCTTTGTAGACAAAGATTTCAGGGACACAGTTGCAAGCATTTATTATTCGCTTCAAAGTGCAGATCCGCGTGCCCTTGATTTTCTTTTCAGGTATTTTCAGGTTACGCCGTCTCTTAATTACGACACTTCTGACAATTACTTAATGCAAAATGAATTTATGGCGTACATGCTTCAGCGTCCAGTTAATGCCTGCGAAAAATACTTTACAGATATGGCTTCGCGAAATCATGCACAGACTTTTATAAAGGAAGAAGCAGATTATATTCTCGAAACCAAGGCCCAGAGTTTTGTAGGCGCGGCACAAATGCTCGAAGATTATGTGTCTTCAAGATGGAACCTTGCTTCCGGCAGAGTGTGGCTTTTATCAAGATAGTTTTTGCTGCTGGGCGCATCTGCCACAGGTGGCAGACCGGGCTATTCAGGGCTACGGCTTTCGCCTTCGACCAAACGCTGCGCGTTTGTTTGCGCTTCGCGCACCCTTACTATCCCTTGCGCGACAGGTTAAATATCAATATTAAAAGAACGTTCTGCTGCAACCGTCGTTAAAGGTCCGTGGCCTGGCATAATCGTTGTGTCTTCTGGTTGTGTTAAAATTTTTTGTTCAATTCCGTGGCGCAAAATCATTTTTGAATAATTTGAATTTGTTTCACCGGTTTTTCCAGCTCCAATAACATCTCCCGTAAAAAGAACGCTTCCAATTTTGTAAACAAGAGAATCTGGTGAATGTCCTGGAACTGGAAAGTATTCAACTTCCAGCCCGGCAAGATTCAATTTTCCTTCTCCATGGATAAACTTTGTTTGAACACCCTGAACATTTGTTTCTGCCGCATAAACATCAGCTTTGTAGATTTTTAAAAAAGTAGAAAGCCCGCGCAAATGGTCAGCGTGGTTATGAGTAACCAAAACGGCAACTGGTTTGTAGTGGTTGTCTTCGAGCTGATTTATCATTTCTTTTGTAATTTTTCCCGGATCTACAATTAAAGCCTGAGAAGTTTCTTCGTTTACAATAACGTAGCAGTTAGAAAAACTTTCTATGTTCATATGAAAGTAAATTTTCATTTATTTTGCCTCTAAAACTTTTGAATGGTCTGCGTCATCAAGCCCTGTAAAAAGCGCACTTCCTTCCTGTTCAAAAAGAGCTTCGTTTGTGTTAGAAAGCTTAAAAGAAACATTGTTTGTCTGGGCTTCAAAAAAAATTGTCTTCTTTATGTTACAGTTGCGAATCGAAGTGTCTACAAGTTTAGAGCGGATAAAACGGCTGTTGTAAAGGTCAGAATCATCAAAAGAAGTCTGATAAGTTGAAAGTCCGTTAAAATTGTCCTGAATAAGATCTGAGCCTGTAAAAAGCACGTGAATCAGTTTTGCTCCGGCAAAGGAAGTAAACTGCATATTGCTTTGTACAAGATTGCAGTCTGTAAAAACACTAAAATCAAATTTGCACATTCTGCAATGAACTTTTACGCAGTTTAATTCAGAAAAAAAACAGTGAGAAAAGTCGCAGCCGTAAAATCTGTGTCCGCCGAGTTCAAAATCAGGAAACGTAATTCCAGAACAATTTATTCCAACAATTTTTTCGTGGTTTTTTATATATTCAAAAAGGCGTTCTTTTGCTTCTTCTGGATTTTGAGTGTGTTTGTAGCAGAATCCGGAATTTTCGATCAGATTGCCGTCTTTATCAACTGCAGAAATTGAACTTCGCTTACAGCCGGCATAAGTACAGATGTTATTCAAAAACATTCCTTAATTGTATGGGATTGAATGATTTTATTCAAATATTTAAACTAAAAACCATGTGCAGAAAATGCGGAAAAAAAATTGAACTTTCTCAAATTTACAGAACAACTGGCTGCCCAAATTGCGGTGCAGATTTACATTCCTGTATAAACTGTCGTTTTTATTCTCCTGACAGTCATTATGGTTGTTCAGAAACAATCGATGAACTTGTAAAAGACAAAGAAAGAGCAAATTTTTGTGATTATTTTAGCGTAAATAAGACTGACTTTAGTTCAACGGCTTCTTTTTCGTCTTCAAAAGTTGACGAAGCGCGCAGTGCATTTAATTCACTTTTTGGAAACTAGAATGGATTTAGAATTTTCATCTGTTGATTTTGCCTTTTTAGATTCTGGTACCGGCGGAATTCCTTATATGCTTGCTTTAAAACAAAAACAGCCAGACGCAAAGTGCGTTTACCTTGGAGACACAGAGCATTTTCCTTATGGCGAAAAATCAGTAGAACAGATTACTCAATGTGCAGCAAAGGCAATTTCTTTAATAATTGACCGCTGGAACCCAAAAACTCTTATAATCGCCTGCAATACAATTTCTGTAACTGCTCTTGAACGTCTGCGTTCAATTTTTAAAGAGCTTCCGATTGTTGGAACAGTTCCTGCAATAAAACTTGCTGCAAAAGTTACTAAAAACAAAAGAATTGGATTTTTGGCAACAAATGCTTCAATCAATTCTCCTTACAGTCAAAACCTTATAGACGATTTTGCTTCGGATTGTACAGTTATCAGGCGCGGAGACCCGGAACTTGTAAGTTTTATCGAAAAAGATTTTTTTACGGCAACAAAGGAACAAAAAATTCAGGCTGTAAAACCTGCCGTAGATTTTTTTGAAAAAAATAACTGCGATACAATAATTTTAGGCTGCACACATTTTACTCATGTTGCCCGGGATATTCAGAGTGCAGCTGGCAAAAATGTAAAAGTAATAGACAGCCGTGAAGGTGTTTCTAATCAGGCAATAAGAGTCGAAAATGCAGAAAAAACGCATCAACAGACGCCACTAAAAGAGCCATGCAAAGATATGTCATTTTACGTAACTTCTGCCACACAGGCTGAAGAACTAGAATATATAGCGCTTTGCAATAAATTGAATATTCCCTGGGGCGGAGTGGTTGTAAATAATTACGAATAAAAAATGCACCGCCTGAAAATTGAACTTTATTTGTTCAGTTTTAGTGGTGCACTTTTTTTTTAGTTTTTACTTTAATGAATTATAAATTACGCAAAACTACAGACGGCTTGCAATTTCGTCAATGTATTCCCACGAATTTACAATTTTCTTTGCTTTTGGTTCTGCAAGGCGTGCAAGGTCGCCTGTCATAATTCCTTCTTCAATAACATCGAGAGTTGCTTTTTCCAGCTTTTTTGCAAAGGCTGCAAGTTCTGGAGTTTCGTCGAGTTCTGCACGTTTTGCCAAAGCTCCTGTCCAGGCAAAGATTGTTGCAACCGGGTTTGTAGAAGTTTTTTCGCCCTTAAGATAGCGGTAATAATGCTTTTGAACAGTTCCGTGGCTTGCTTCGTATTCAAATTCACCGTTTGGAGAAACTAAAACAGAAGTCATCATTGCAAGGCTTCCGCAGGCAGAAGCAATCATGTCGCTCATAACATCGCCGTCGTAGTTTTTGCAGGCCCACAAAAATCCGCCTTCGCTCTTCATTACGCGGGCAACAGCATCGTCAATCAATGTGTAAAAATATTCAATTCCTGCAGCATCGAATTTTTCTTTGTATTCTTCATCAAAAATCTTCTGGAAAATTGCCTTAAAGTTTCCGTCGTAGATTTTAGAAATTGTGTCTTTAGTTCCGAGCCATACGCTGATTTTCTGATCGAGTGCGTAGTTAAAGCAACAGCGTGCAAAACTTTCGATGGAAGAATCAAGGTTGTGCATTCCCTGCAAAATTCCAGGACCTTTCATAACCTGGATTGTCTTGCGAATTTCTTTTCCGTCTTCACCTGTAAATACGAGTTCAGCCTTACCGGCACACGGTGTTTTTATTTCGCAGTTTTTGTAAACGTCACCATAGCCGTGACGGCCAAGAACGATCGGCTTTTTCCATGAATCAACATTGCATTTTATGTTTTTAACAAAGATTGGAGCACGGAAAATTGTTCCGTCAAGTTCACCACGCAAAATTCCGTTTGGAGAAGGAGTAAGCTGCTTTAAGTGATATTCTTCCATGCGGGCAGCGTTAGAAGTAATTGTTGCGCACTTTACACCAACGCGCAGTCTTTTGATTGCGTCAGCTGCTTCGTAAGTAATTTTATCGTCAGAGTCATCGCGGCTTTTTAAGCCAAGGTCATAATATTCAGTTTTTAAGTCAACAAAAGGTTCAATAAGTTTTTCTTTGATTAAAGCCCAAAGAACACGTGTCATTTCGTCGCCGTCAAGTTCAGCGATAGCGTTTTTCATTTGAATTTTAGACATAGTCCACCTCAATATTTACAGATATAACAAGTATATAAAAAATGAAAAAACGTTGGAATAGTTGCTGAATTTGTTTTTAGGAGCTTTTTCCGGCTTTTCGCGGTTGCGCTGTCCGCTTCATTGGCGCAACGCGCCAACGCCTTCGGCGCCGCTACAATCCGGGCTAGTAAAAACTGTTGAGGGTATAAAAAAAGTCTTGCGCTTGCAAGACTTAAAACTAATCGGGATGACAGGATTCGAACCTGCGACATCTTGGTCCCAAACCAAGCGCGCTACCAGCTGCGCTACATCCCGTTTAATGATGGACAGTGAGAGACTCGAACTCCCGACAACCTGGGTGTAAACCAGGGGCTCTACCAACTGAGCTAACTGTCCGTCTTGTCAAGCGACTTGACTACTATAGCAAACGGAAAAAAAATGTTCAATACCTTTTTGCGCTAAAATTCAAAAAAAATTAAATTATTCCATTGAATTTTGTATTTCTTCGCGGAACATTACAAGATCCATTATTTTTAACGAAAGTGTTGAATCCAGTTCTCCGCGGGATTTTGTTTCTGAAACAAGATTTGTGTCAAAAGAGTAGGTTAAACTGTCGTAGCCGGGGCAGGAAACTTCGAGAGTAAAATAAAACTTTCTTGGTTCGTCTGTTTTTTCTGCTTCGATTGCCTTTGGCCAAAAACTGTAAGTGCCTTTTGTGCTTTTATATGTGTTCAATGGATTTGCCCAGGTAATGTCTGCCATCTGCACATTTTTGCCGTCCATTTTGAGTGTAATTGTTGCTCCTGCAAGAGGTTCAAATGTGCTTCCATCGAGAATTGTTCCCTGTAAAGTTGGAAAATTAAATATAGGATTTCCTTCTTCCTGGATAGAACATTCTTTTCTTGTTGCATTGTGGAACGGTCTTTTAGTTGAACTTACAATGCGGATTCCTTCTAAGCCGAGTGCGTCAATGTCGGCTTTTATCTGCTGGTTTTCGAGAATGTCTTTTGCGTGTGTAACGCCTCTGCCGCTTACAACGTAGCGTGGAGAAACTCTGTTTAATACATAACTGATTGTGTCGAGACGGCAGTTTTCGCAGTCGCAGGTGAGCCAGCTTGCATTAACTTCTTTTACCTGATCGTAGAGTTTGTTTACGCGGTGAAAAACAACATCTTCCATTAAATTGTGAATGTTCATTAAGAAAAGTCTCCAGACAAAAATGTTTTTTTAGATTGAATTTTTATTTTATTGAACATTATAAAACTCAAACTTTTTTATGGCAAATTGTTTTATTTACAACGCAGACTTTTAGCCCGGATTGGAGAAGCGCGCTTTAGCGCGGTGCAAAGCACTGGAGCGCGTAAGACGCGGAACTTCGTAAAGCCGGCAGTGACAAAAAAATGTTTTTTTATTGCAATGGCTTTATAAAATCTTGTAAAAAATCAAGATTTATAATTTTTTTATTTTGAACTATAATTTTTGTATGTTTGAACGCTTAAAAATAAATTCTTTTCTTAAAAAACACGGTTTTTCGTCAAAGATGATTGTCGACGAAATTTTAAAAGATATGTACGCTCCAAAGCCAAAAAACGGCGGAATGGACATGAGCAAAACCTGGATGCTTCCGCCAAAAAAAAATCCTGAAAACGAAAAAGTTATTGTAATTGATGCCGGCGGAACAAATTTCAGAAGCTGTCTTGTTTCGTTTGACTCTGCTGGAAAGACCGAAGTTTCTGAGATTCGTAAAACTTTTATGCCTGCAACAGAAAAAGTTTATTCAAAAGAAGAATTTTTTAGTGCCGTTGCCGACAAAATTGATTATTTAAAGAATAAGGCTGATAAAATCGGTTTTTGTTTTTCGTATTCAATTGATATGACGCGCGATCACGATGCAATTCCTAATGCGTTCAGCAAAGAATTTAAGGCGAGATGTATTCTTGGTCTTCCTGTCGGAAAAAATCTTGTTGAAGAACTTGAAAAACGTGGCTGGAACAAAATAAAAAGTATTTCTGTTGTAAACGACACTTTGTGCGCCCTTATGGCAGGAAAAACAACCGGAAAAGACTACGCTTCTTACATTGGTTTTATTCTCGGAACCGGAATGAATGCTGCCTTTATTGCTCCAGAAGGAAATATCTGGGACGAAGAAAAACAGGAACAGATTATTGTCTGCGAAAGTGGAAAATGCAATACATTCACCTGGAGCGATTTTGACTGTGACGCAGACACTCGTACTGCTGTTCCCGTTCAGTTTCCTTTGGAAAAATGCTGCAGCGGTGCTTATCTTGGAAACGTCTGTCTTTCTATTCTGCAATTTGCTGCACGAGAAGGCCTTTTTAGTAAAGAATGTGGAGACGCTTTAGAAAAATTGAATTGCCTTTCTACAATACAAATTGATGATTTTCTTTATATTGAAAAAAATCTTTACAATGAAAATTCAAAAGAAAAAAACGAAGAAAATATTATTGAACTTTGCTGCAGGACTTTGCGCGACAAAAAAACTGCATTTTTGCTGATTGACAGTGCTGTTGACCGCGTTGCCCGTTATTCGGCTTCGTTACTGACTGCAAACCTTATTGCAACACAACGTGGAAAATCCGGCGAAAAAGTGTGCATTGTCTGCAATGGAACTACTTTTTACAAAGTTTATAAATTAAAAGAAAGAATTCAAAAATATCTTTACGAATATGCAACCCGTAAACTCGGAATAAATTTTGAACTTGTAAGCATAGAAAAAGATATTACACTTGGGGCTGCTTTTTCTGCTCTTTTGTAGTTTTTATTGTTTTATTGCAGGATTTTTGAATAATGAAAAAATTTTTAACACTTCTTATTTTTATAGTTTGTACAACCAGTGTTTTTGCTCTTGGCGGGGCAATGTCAGGCGTTTCTGGAAAACTTAAGGTAATAGAAACCAGGTATTTTGACATAAATTATGCGCCAGAATGTAAAGAAACAGCTCAAAAAATTGCACTTGTCTGCGACGATTATTATCGCGAAATTACTGCAAAATTCGGTTATGAGCCTTATCAGCGCTTTCCTGTTTCGATTACAAATAAGGTTGAATCTTTAAATGCTTATTTTTCGATGGCGCCTTACAACACAATCGTTCTTTATGATACAGAAATTCCTTATGCACTTGATATGAACGAAAAAAACATGGAAGCAGTTTTTTACCATGAACTCGTTCATGCAGTTTCGTTAAATTCCAAATCTCCGTTCTGGCGTGGAATGGCGTTTTTTGCAGACTTTTTAACGCCGTCCGGACTTTCGCTTACATCGTTTTGGATTGAAGGCGCCGCCGTTGCATTTGAAAGCATGGGAAATGGCGGAAGATTGAATTCTCCTTTTTTTACGCAAAAAGTTATTGAATGTAAAATACAGAATATTTGTGGTGAAAAAACTTTTCCTTCCTGGCGTGATTTAAGCGGAGCAAAAGACGTTTATCCTGCCGGAAGCGAAGCTTATATTTTTGGTTCTCATTTTGCTGCTTTTCTTATAAAAACTTATGGAATCGAAAAATATGCTGAATTCTGGAAAAATGCAGGAACCTGGACAACACTTTCTTTTGTTTCAGGAATTTTTGAAAAAACTTATAACGATTCAATCAGCAATGTGTGGAAAGATTTTTATGATTCAATAGAAATTCCACAAATTGATTTTACAGAGCGAAAAAACTTTGTTTCTGCTCAAAATTTAATTTCCAAAGAAAAAACTGTAATTCAAACTGTTGATTATTTTTATGATTCAGATTCTTCAAAAATAAAAACGGCCTGGTTTGATTCTTATTCGTCAATACTTTATGTAAACAATAAAAAATTTTTGACCGTAAAAAATGTTCAGCGCATTCGCTTTTCTAAAGATGGAAAAAAACTTCTTGTAAACCGTTTTGTGGACAAAGCTCACATTGTAAACGATGATTTTGAAGTTGAACTAAAGACAAAAAAAATAACGCCTGTTG
>CAVKVK010000013.1:31016-39537 GCA_963659855.1 Parabacteroides distasonis
AACGAGTGTAAAAAATGGTTTGTCGTGGTCGCTCGTTTATGAAGATGAATCTGGCAGAAAAAAGAACTGGAATTTAGAAAACAGAATTATTCACAATATCCATTTAGAAAAAATTGATGAAAACTACGAAACTTATATTTTTGTCTGGGCACAAATGAAATCTTCTGGAATGGCAAAACTTGGAAGAATTCAAATTGACAGAAAAACTTTGAACTCAGAAATTTTATTGCAGGAAAACGAAAATCCTGCCGGTTTAATTGAAGCAATTCCTTATGGCGCTGATTTTTTAGTTATAACTGAAGAATATTATTCAAATCCATTGCGTGTTTTAAAACTTAAGAATATAAAATGGAAAAAAAATCAGATTGAAGAAGATTCTGATATTCAAAAAACTGCAGAAAACAAACTTTCTACAAATGAAGCGAATAATGAACAAATTACAGAAAAAGTGGCGGAATTAAAAGAAAAAAATTACAATCCTGCAAAATATTTTTTGCATGGTGCTTTTTTCCCGTTGGGAATTGTTTCTCCTGTAAATCATGATTTTGAAAGTGAAGAACTGCTTTTTTTAGGTGCTACTTTTACAACTTCAACTCCGTGGAGCGACAAAATTACAGTGCTTTCCGGCGGTTTTAATCCTTTTAGTAAAGATGGCGGATTTTCGTTGAACTTAAGTGGCGGAGATGACAGTTTTAGTTATTCCGTTAATGGAAATTTGGTGTTTAATTATGAAGGTTTTAACAGAGCTTATGGAGAATTTTCTGCTTCTAAAGTTTTGTTTCAGGGATTGTGTTCTTCGTTTTCTTTAGGTTTTTCTGGCAAAACTCTTTACGGAAACGAAAATACAGAAACAGACGCAAATGTTCGCCTTGATTCTGGAAAAATTGTAAAAAGCAGTTATGAACGTACTGGGCTTAGCTTTGAATGTAAACCATATTTTTATTTTTCTACCCTGCATCGCACTGGAGTTAATTACGGGCGCATAGAAGGAATTTATTTTCAGCCTTTTCTGGATTTAAAAAGAATAGATTTGGATTACGATTTTAAAAATTTTGGAAAAATCTATAAAGAAGATGAATTTTATGCAAATGCTGGATTTTTTGCAGGTTTTAGCATTCCTTTTGTTTTTCCGTTTAGTTTTGAAGCGTCTCTTTTTCCTTCTAAAGGAACTTTTGCCGGCCTGAATACTTCAATTCAACTGTATGCTTTTGAAATTCAACGCGGAATTCCTGCCGTTTCTGTTTATGTGCGGAGAATTGTCTGGAAATTTATATATTCACTAAAACTAAAGTATGAACAGAAAGATAATTTTGAAATTTTAAAAACAGGAGAGATTGCAGGCAATTTGTCTAAAGACGATTATACTGACTATTTTAGGCTTGCAGGCGAAGTATTTTTGGCTCCAAATACAAGTTATTTTGCTTCTTCTTCCTTAGGCTTAAGGCTTGGTTCTTATGTTCAGTATTCAACCAGAACAGACAAAAAATCAAAGTTTGCGTCTGCTTTTTACGTAGCTTTTTAGAATGTTGCGTGTGAAAAAAAAATAAGATAAAATTGTAAAACTTGCGAGGGGACTATGGCAGGAAGTCGTGGAATTGGAAAATCAATTGCTCTTTTATGTTTAATAATAATTCTTGTTCTTGGCGGACTTTTGTGGTTTGACTATCTTGGTCTTATAAAGGCAAAGTCGCTTTTTGCCCCTGTTTATAAATTATTTGGTCTGCAGCCTCAAACTTCGGTTACGGCAACTTCTTCAAAACCTCTTACAGCAGATTTAGACGACGACAGAATTGCAAAACGTCTTGAAGCCCTCGATATTCGTCAGCAGGAATTAGACAAGCGGGAAGCCGACATTGTTCGTTCAGAAAATGCAAACGAAGCAATTGCCCGCGAACTTGAAGACAGACAAAAATCTCAGGAAGAAAGAGAAAAAACATTCAACAATGAGGTCAAAAAATACGATGATAGAAATACAAACATCGAACAAATTTCGACCTATTTGCAGAGTATGCCTCCAAAGACAGCGGTTGAACAGCTTTTGGGAATGGATGATCAGGACATAATTGACATCTTCCGAAAAACAGATGCTCAGGCGGCTGCTTCAAGGACAGCATCAATGACTTCTGTATGGCTTATGAACATGCCTTCGGAGCGCGCTGCAGTAATTCAAAGAAAGATGGCTAACAAGCCTGAAACTTTAAATTAGTTAGCGTTCAGTTTTAAAAGTACGGTTGGAATCTTTTTTTTTGTTTGTAACTAAAAATGGAGGTTCTGACAATGCTTTCAGTTCAGCTTGAGCCGTTTTCAACGCAAATTCAGACAATTCAATCTTCATCGCAAAAAACAGAATTTCAGGATTCTTCGTCTTTTATGGAACTTTTGCGTTCTGCCGACGAAGAAATAAAATCTAAGGATAATTCTCAAGCCCCGGAAGTGGCAGAAAAAGTCCTTAAAAAATCTGAAGAAACTGAAAAAGAAGACGCCGACGAAACTCCAGTTCAAAATGAATATTCTAAAATTGCTGAAATTGCCACAATTGCGGAAAATAAAACAAACAAAGTAGAAAATTTTTCTCAAATTCAACATGTAAATCTGGAAACTGAAACAATAGAAACTGAAAAATTAATTTCGACAGAGCAGATGCAGTGGTTAAAAACTCCTGTTTTAAAAAATGGAGCAGAAGCAAACGAAAATGCTGAAATTTCTGCACAGGATTTTGCGGCTTTAATTGATAGCGCTGTTGAATTTATTCCTGGTGAACCAGGCGAGCAGGAAAATTTAGAAAATGCACAGAATCTTTCTTTAAATGATCCGGAATTCTTTCTTGAAAAGGCAGAAAATATTCAAAATGTTAAAGAACCTGATTTAGCGCAGAATATTCCTCAAAAAATTGTTCCAGAGCAGTTAAAAACTTCTGATGAAACAAAAGCAGGAACAGAAAAAAAAGATAAAAAAACTTTAAAAGTTGAAGTTACCGACCTTCGGACTCAGAAAATTCAGGAAAATTCTACTGAATTAAAAGTTGAAAAAGGTCAAAGCAAAAAAGATTTTAATCTTTCATACAAACGCGAAAACGAAAACACTGTTCAGGTAACTTTAGATCTTGCCTCGAGCGCAAACCAAAATATTACTTCTTCTTCGGAACAGAGCGCCAGTGCAAATGGTTCAGTGTTTCAGAGCATGCTTACAAATGCAATTACGCAGAACGCAGCAGATTTCGTAAAAAGCGGTAACATTGTTTTAAAAGACAATAATCAGGGAAATATCAATTTAATCGTTCATCCTGAAAAATTAGGAAACGTAAAGATTTCTTTAAACCTTAATGACAAGGTAATTTCCGGCTCAATTACAGTTCATTCGCAGGAAGCCTACGAAGCTTTAAAAGACAGCATAGCTTCGCTAAAAAATGCGTTTGCAAGCGGTGGTTTTGAAACTGGAGAATTCAATTTGAATTTTAATTCTCAGGATCAGCAGTTTGCTCAAGGTCGCGGAAACGAAGAACAGAATTCAAGAAACGAAATTTTTGCAAACAGAGCTTACGGTGAATATTCATCGGAAGGGGCAGTCAGCCTTTCTCAGAATTTGCAGCCCCAGGTTGAATCGTCTGTTTATTCTGTAAATATTGTTGCATAAAATTCTAAACTGAAGGCTTAAAATGCCGAAAAATATTGTGTGGCCTTGCGCCAGGGGGAATGCAAAATGGAAGTAAATACTGTAATGAGCGCATCTGAAAAACTTCAGACACAGAATGCAGTTGATTCATTTAATAAAACGCTGACCGTAAATGGCCGTAAGACCAGCAATGAATTAGGAAAAGACGATTTTCTTAAGATTTTAATTGCACAGCTTTCTAATCAGGATCCTACAAGTCCTCTGGATAATGCTGAATTTATTGCACAGATGGCACAGTTCAGTTCTTTGGAACAGATGACAAACATGAGCCAGAGTTTTGAAAAAATGTCAAATTTTATTAATTCAACAGAAGCTCAGTCGATGCTCGGAAAAACTGTTGAACTTGACCTTGGAGATTCTTCCGTTACTGGTTCTGTAGAAGCTGCAACCCGCGGTTCTCAGCCACAGATTCTTGTAAACGGAATGTATTATAGTATGGACAAAATTAAGACTGTTTACGGTCTGTAAAAAATAAATATGGCTTTTAAAAGTCATTTTAATTCTATTAAAAATTTAGGTTTTTAAAACGAGGGTAGATATATGATGAGATCACTTTATTCTGGTGTTTCTGGTTTGCAGAATCATCAGACAAGAATGGACGTTATCGGTAACAATATTTCAAATGTAAACACTACTGGATTTAAACGCGGCCGCGTAAACTTTCAGGATATGATAAGCCAGCAGATGTCCGGGGCTGCAAAACCAACAGACGAAAAGGGCGGTGTAAATCCAAAAGAAGTAGGACTTGGAATGACAGTTGCTTCGATTGATACTGTATTTACTCAGGGAAACCTACAGTCAACTGGAATTTCTACTGACCTTGCAATTCAGGGAAACGGATTCTTCCTCGAAAAAAATGGAGAAAAATCATATTACACTCGTGCCGGAGCTTTTTCTCTCGATTCTAACGGAACTCTTGTAAATCCTGCAAACGGCTACCGTGTTCAGGGGTATATGGCCCGCGAAATTGACGGAGAAATGATTTTGCAGACTTCTGCAACTCCAGAAGATCTTGTAATTCCAGTTGGTTCAAAAGATCCTGCAAAGGCAACTACAACTGTAAACTATGCATGTAACCTTAACAAAAATACTCCGGAAATTCCTGCTGACGCAAATGCTGCAGACGTTGCAAAAGGAACCTGGAATACAGAATTTAAGGTTTACGACAGTTTTGGTAATACACATCTTCTTTCAATGAGTTTTGCCCGTGTTCCTGGTAATCCTAACCAGTGGCGTGCAACTGTAAATATTGATCAGGACAATGCTGATTTTACACAGACTCGCGTTGGTCTTGGAACAACAGACGGAGTTGGAAACACCTTCCTCGTAAACTTTGACAACACAGGAACTCTTGCTTCTGTTACTGACGAAGCCGGCAACCTTACAAACCCGACTGGCGAAATAATTCTTCAGGCAAGTTATACAGTTCCGGATGCAAATCCAAACGAAGACGGAACTCCATACCGCCAGACATTAAATTTGAATCTTGGAACAATCGGAAGCCAGAAAAACACAATTACTCAGAGTGCTTCTGCTTCTTCAACAAAGGCTTTCTATCAGGACGGCTACACAATGGGCTATCTTGACAACTTTAAGATCGACTCATCAGGAATTATCACCGGCGTTTATTCAAACGGAACAAACCGCACAATCGGTCAGCTTGCTCTGGCAACATTCTCTAACCAGAATGGTCTTGAAAAAGCCGGTGAAAATACTTACGTAGAAAGCAATAACTCTGGAATTGCAAGCATTGGAACTTCTGGAATTGCAGGCAAGGGAAGCCTTCTTGCAGGTGCCCTTGAAATGTCTAACGTTGACCTTTCAGAGCAGTTTACAGACATGATTGTTACCCAGCGTGGTTTCCAGTCAAATGCAAAAACAATCCAGACTGCAGATACTTTGCTTGATACAGTTCTTTCATTAAAGAGATAGTTTTAAGTAAATAAATAAAGGCGGGCTGCCTGAAACTTTAAAACCTGCGACTTGAGTAAAAACGTCAAAAGGCGAATAAACTCAATCAGTAATATGTTTTAAGGTTGTCAGGCAGCCCGTTTTTTTTATCAGTTATTAATTAAATTGTGCAAGAATTTCACTTAGCATTGGCATAAGCTGTTTTTTACGGCTTACTACACCTTTTAAAACAAACACATTATCTTCTTTTTTTGGAAAATGCAGAAAATCTAAAAAATCTTCGCTGGCACTTATAACCATCAGCGAATTCAATGTCGAAATATCAGTTATCAAAAGCGAACAGAAAAGTGCGTTGTTTGAAGAGCGGATATTTTCGAGTTCCTTTATAAATTCATCACGGCGTTTTAGAATTTCCTGAGTTCCATCAACTTCAATCTGGCTTACGGTAAATACTTTGCCGTTTTCCTGATATTCTTTCATATCCTGCTTTATGATTTCTACAGCGCTTCGATTTCCGATTCTGCTTCCTGCTTTTATTATTTCGTTCGCAAGAGATTTTGTGTCGAGCCCTGTAATTGTGCTTAAAGTTTGCGCAAATTTTATATCAAGGCTTGTTGTTGTTGCAGATTTTAATCCGAGAGTATCGCTTAAAATTCCGCATAACAAAAGGCCGGCAATTTCTTCTGGAATTTCTACATTATATTCTTCAAAAAGTTTAGAAATGATTGTCGCAGTTGAACCAACCGGAAGATTTATAAAAGTTACGGGAGTTTTTGTTGGAGTTGAACCAATCCTGTGATGGTCGATTATTTCGCTTATTGCATAGTTTTCAAGCCCGTCAATCGCCTGACTCCTCTCGTTGTGGTCAACTAAGGCAAGCTGAATGTCTGGCTCATTGTGAATATCAATTTCTGACATAATTCCAACAACGCAGTTATTATCATCGACAACCGGCAGCATTCTAAGCGGACTCGAAAGAATCTGTTTTTTTGCGAGCGCCAAAAGCGTATTCTTTTTTAGGGGTTCAATAGTTTCGTCCGCAATTTTAAAAACCGGAACCGAATACATTAAAAGCATTGCCGTCGACGAAGTATTGAACGGACTTAAAATAAGCGTTGTTCCGATTTTTTTTGCAAAATCAATTATTTTGTCGCTTGGCATTCTCGAGCCACTGATAATCATAATGTCAACTTTGTTTTCCAGACACAAAAGCTGAATGTCTTCTCTGTCGCCAGTTACAACGATTAACGGTTGTGGCAAATGCGAAGTCATAGTCTTAGAAAAAGAGAAAAAACTTGTCGAAGCCGAAATTATCTTATATTTTTTTATTTCTTCAATATCTTTTTCGCTCAAAAAAGTTCCGCCGACAGTTTCTTTTAACAGTTTTGCCGATGTAAAAATTGAAACATGATGGTTCGGGTCAAGAGTGTCAAAAATACTTTTTAAGACCAGATTATTATTCAAAAGACCTTTGTAATGATTTTCACCGTCAACAACAGGCATTGCGTTTATTTTATTCTGCCTCATTGTCTGCACAGCGTTCCAGATTGAATCATTTTCGTTTACAGTATACGCACCTTTGTGCATGTAGTTTTCAACTTTTGGTTCCAGGTTAGAAATGTAAAGTGGCGGAGTAACGTTAAATTTTTTGTAAATGTAATCACTCTGCGGATTTAATTGACCGGCCCTGCAGGCAACATACTGAGTAAATCCGAGTTTGTGTTTTAAGAAAGCAAGTGCCGTAGAACTTACAACAGAATCAGTGTCAGGATTTTTGTGTCCAAAAATCAAAATTTTCTTTTTTGTTTCTAAATCTTCCATAATTGAAACGATTGTATCACGATTTTTATTAAAAACCAAAATTTTAAGGAGCGGCTTTTACTTATCGCGCCCGTGTTCTGCACTTCGCTAACCGCTCATTGGCACTTTGTGCCAACTTCGGTGCGCCACCCGGGGCTACTAGGCAAATAAAAAAATAAAAGTCAAAACTTCGCGTCCTTCCATTAAATTTTAAGAAAATAATTTTTCTTGAATTAACAGCACGGTTTAAGTAAAATCTTTTCATTATGATACAAAGAAATATTGGTTTTTCAAATCTTACCGCCGGCTATCTCTTTCCAGAAGTAGCCCGCCGTCGTCGAGAATATGCTGCTTCGCATCCACAAGCAAAAATAATCAGCCTTGGAATCGGTAACACAACAGAACCGCTTTCTCCACATATTGCAAAAGCAATGGCAGATTATTGTCTGGCTCTTGCAACTCCAGAAGGTTATTCTGGTTATGGCGATGAACAGGGCAACTCTCAGCTGCGCGCAAAAATTGCCGAAGTTTTTTATCCTGGCGTGGCAACTGCCGAAGAAATTTTTATTTCTGATGGCGCTAAATGCGACATTGCACGCATTCAGACACTTTTTGGTTCAAAAGTAAAAGTTGCAGTACAGGATCCTGCTTATCCGGTTTATGTAGATGGTTCTGTCGTTGTTTGTGCCGCTGGAAAAAATACAGGAAACGGCTACGAAGGAATTTCTTATCTTCCTTGTACTCCGGAAAATAATTTTTTCCCGGATCTTTCAAAAATCGAAAAAAATACTTTAATTTATTTCTGTTCACCAAATAATCCTACTGGAGCAACTGCTACAAAAGAACAGCTTCAGACTCTTGTAGATTTTGCAAATAAAAACGGCTGCATCATTATTTTTGATGCTGCTTATTTTGCATTTATCCGTGACAAAAATCTTCCAAAAACAATTTACGAAATTCCTGGTGCAAAAACCTGTGCAATCGAAGTTAATTCTTTTTCAAAACCAGCTGGTTTTACAGGCGTTCGTCTTGGCTGGTCTGTTGTTCCTTCTGAATTAAAATTTCAGGACGGTTCAAGCGTAAACAAAGACTGGAACCGTGTTATGACAACTTTGTTCAACGGAGCTTCAAATGTAGC
>CAVKVK010000014.1:0-2660 GCA_963659855.1 Parabacteroides distasonis
GTCCCTTGGCGGATGCTTTTTTTTTGCATCTATAAAGTTTTTAAGAGGTGATTTTATGAAAAAAGATTTGCTTATTCCTGAACTTTCCGTTCCTGAAAAAATTCTTTGGGCTGGTTCTGTGATTGGACTTGCACTTCTGTTCTGTCTTGTTCCGCAAAAAAATCCGTTGACGCTTATTGCTTCGGTTGTTGGAGTAACTTCGCTTCTTTTTTCGGCAAAGGGGCATGTTTCCGGGCAGTTTCTTCAGCTGATTTTCTGCGTGCTTTATTCGCTTGTTGCGCTCGGCTTTAAATATTACGGCGAGGCGATAACGTACATGGGAATGACTTTTCCAAGCGACCTTTTTGCGGCAATTGTCTGGCTTAGAAATCCTTCAAAAAAAGGAAAAGTTGAAGTAAAGATGGTTCATCTTACTCCGAAAAAATCTGCTGTGGCGCTTTTTGCAAGCACGACGGCGATGGTTGTTTTTTATTTTATATTGAAAAAACTGAACACGGCGAATCTTGAAATAAGCACAGTTTCTGTTTTTACAAGCATGATGGCAAGCGTTCTTACGATTATGCGTGTTCCGTATTATGCGATTGGTTATGCTGCAAACGACATTGTTCTGATTATAATGTGGATTCTGGCGAGCATGGAAAATGCGGTTTATGTTCCAATGGTCTTTAACTTTGTGATTTTCTTTGTAAATGACCTTTATGGCTTTTTCAGCTGGAAAAAGATCCGCCAGATGCAGGAAGGAGGAGAAAAAACGCAATCTTAAAAATTGCAGTCGCGGAAAAAATGTTCTGCCAGCATAAGAGGAAAATTCTTTTTAGCGCAGAACATTTTGTCCGGCGCGGTTTAATGGAAGTTAAGCGGCGCCAAAGCAAAAAAATAAAATTTATGCTACTATGCCAGCCAGGAGGTTTCTATTTATGGAAGAAATTAAAAGGCAGAGCAATTTTGAGCTTTTGCGGATTTTTGCAATGTTCATGATTGTAGCTCATCATTTGTCGGTACATGGAATTGTGCCTGATGCTTTTTATGAAAGCAATTCTTTTTTGAATAAAAGTTTTGCGGCTTTTTTGATTCCCGGAGGAACAATTGGAGTTGCATTGTTTTTTATGCTTTCTGGATTTTTTTTGTGCGGCAAGGAAAAAGGTTCGATTAAGAAAGTTTCATTGGAAGCGGCTTTTTATTCATTTTTGATTGCTGTTGTTTTTGTTTTGGCTCTGGGGCTTTCAAAAGTTTTGACGGGGGGGGTACAGCTGTACAGTATTTTCTGAGTACCCGCTAAAAAGAATTGCACTCTTTTTTATACACTCGATTTTCAGGCCGGTTACGAGCGGATGGTGGTTTACAACAGCCTACATTATTTTGATTTTAGTCTGCCCGGTTATAAACAATTTTATAAAACATCTTACAAGAAACGGCTTTTTGCTCGTTCTGTTTGTTGCCTGGGCTTTTTATTACAGTGTCGGTTTTGCAATTAACGACGCTTATCTGTCTGTTGTTCGCGCGGTTTTCTTTTATTTGCTCGGCGCATTTATTAAAACGCACTGCCCTCAAAAAATTTCAAAAAAGAGTTTTACTGCTCTGGCTGTTTTGTGCGTGCTTATCTGGGCGCTGATGAGTTTCTTTTTTTACAATTCTTTCTATATTTTTACTGGCTATGGAATGCCTGGTTCTGGAACACCAGAGTTATTCGCTAAGAAAAGTTCGTTTGAAAAAATGATGATTTTAGGCTTTAAATGCGCAAACATTACAATTCTGCTGCCTTGCTTTGCGTTTTGCTTTTTTAAGGTTTTTCAAAATTTGAATATTGGAAAACGACCTTTTATAAACAAGATTGCTTCTTTAACTTTTGGGGTTTACCTGATTCATGATTCTGATTTTTTTAGAATGCTTATCTGGAAAAAGATTTTTGATGTGTCCGGCGTTCAGTTTAAGTCAGGCCTTTTTGTGCTGATTGCAATTGGCGACGTTCTTGCTGTTTTTGCCCTCTGCTGTCTGATTGACTTTTTCAGGCAGAAATTTGCCGAGCCGCGATATTTAAAACTTTATGATTTTGCGGCGAATAAACTAAAAGCGTTTTGCCTAAGCTGATTATAAACATTTTTACCGGTGCGGTTTAATGGAATTTAAGTGGCGCCGGCTAAAAGTTATTTTTTGCTCGTGAAGGACGAATATTTTTATGCCTTCGTCGGGGAAGCGTTTTTTTAGTCGTTCCATTGACACTTGTTTTGTTTTGGGATAAAGTCGGTTCCACTCGCTCGGAGGGCGGTTCGTTCAAGAGAAACGACAGCCGGATAAGGCGCAGACTGAGATGTCTGTTCCTTGTCCGGCTTTTTTATTTTTGGAGGCAAAACAATGGATTTTCTGAACACAAGCGTTAAAAAGATTTATTTTAAGTATCTTTCGGCAGCGTTCGGGAGTGCTCTTGTTTCTAGCATTTACAGCGTTGTTGATATGGCTATGGTCGGGCAGTATCAAGGTCCGGAAGGTAGTGCGGCTTTGGCGGTGGTGGCTCCAGTCTGGAACATAATCTACAGCCTTGGGCTTTTGATGGGAATTGGCGGAAGTGTTATTTTTAGCACAAAGCGTGGTGGCTCGTCTGTAAAAAGCGGTGAGGAGCAGATTTATTTTTCCGCATCGGTTATTGGCTCTGTGATTCTTTC
>CAVKVK010000014.1:2723-10235 GCA_963659855.1 Parabacteroides distasonis
TTTTGCTCTTGCGCATGAATATCTTAGGCCAGTCCGAATTGTCTTTCCACTTTTTTTGTTCAACCAGATGCTTGCCGCATTTTTGCGTAATGACGGAAATCCAAATCTTGCTACGATTGGTGTTCTTTCTGGCGGAATCTTTAACATTTTTGGCGACTATTTTTTTGTGTTTACCTGCGACATGGGAATTTACGGAGCGGGACTTGCGACTGCAATCGGCGCGGCAATTTCTTTTGTTGTAATGATGAGCCACTTTTTTTCTAAAAAGAATACTCTTCACTTTGTGCGTGTGCATGAACTTTTCCGCCGTCTTAAGGAAATTTGCGTTGTTGGGTTTTCAACATTTTTTATTGATGTTGCAATGGGAATTCTGACAGTTCTGTTCAACCGTCAGATTATGCGTTATCTTGGGGCGGACGCGCTTGCGGTTTACGGGCCGATTATTCAGGTAAGCACGTTTGTTCAGTGCTGCGCATACAGCGTAGGCCAGGCAAGCCAGCCGATTATCTCTACAAATTTTGGGGCTGAAAAATACACCCGAATCCGCGAAACCTTGCGTTTTGCTATAGGAACAACAGCGTTCTTCGGAATTTTCTGGACAGTTTTGAGCCTTGCCGTGCCGAATCTTTACATCCGGATTTTTATGACTCCGACTGCCCATATTTTGCAGATTGCGCCTGCGATTATCCGGACATACGCACTTTCGTTCCTTATTTTACCGTTCAATATTTTTTCAACATATTATTTTCAGTCAATCATGAAGCCAAAGGCGGCTTTTGCAGTTTCAATTTTTAGGGGGCTTGTCATAAGCGGAATTCTGATTCTTGCCTTGCCGGTTCTGTTTGGTTCAAAAAGCTTGTGGTTTGCAATGCCGATTACCGAAGTTCTTGTGATGTTCTATGCGGCAGCAAAAATTAAAAAATACACAATGAATTTCGGCTGTGGCTCTGGCTTACAAAAAGCCTGACACAGCGGAAGTTTCATGTGGCGCCGGCTAAAAGCTATTTTTGCTCATGAAGGACGAATATTTTTATGCCTTCGTCGGGGAAGCGTTTTTTTTCGTATTCGATTACGGTGCGGATGTCTGTTTCGTATTTTTCTTCGGTGTAGGCGATTATTATAAAGTTTGTTTCTGGCCAGGTTGTTGTGCCCAGTTTCCGGCTTTTTTTGCCTTTTCCGTAGACTAAAGGAATTAGCGAATAGCACAAATCTGGCGCTACTGCCTCGAGATTTTTTATTATTTCTTCGTGAACTGACTGGTTTGCGATTATTTCGATTCTTATCATTTTTGTCTCCTTATTAAATGGCTTAGGGATTGTAGCACCTGCAGAGCAGTCCTGGAGCGAAAGCGCAAGGATGGAGCGGCAGCGCAAGTGCGGAAAGCCCGACCCGCCGTTTACGGCGGGGAAGCCCCAGAATAAAATTCTACTGCTGAAGCTTTCTGTTTTGTCCCAGCATTTGTAAAAGCTCTGGTGGAATTTCGGCTGCTTTTTTGCGGTCTGATTTCTGGTTAAAGAGCGAATACAAAACCGGAATTATAAAAAGCGTTACGATTGTGCTCGATGTAAGTCCGCCGATAATGCAAAGTCCGATTGGCTGGGTCATTGAAGAGTTTGCGTCTCCAAAGAATGCCATTGGAATCATTCCCAAAATTGTTGTGAGCGTTGTCATTAAAACCGGGCGCAGACGAGAAGCTCCGGCACTTTCGCATGCTTCGAGAAGTGGAGTTCCGCGGTGAACTAAGAGGTTTGTCTGGTCAACGAGAATAATTCCGTTGTTTACAACGATTCCTACGAGCATTACAACGCCGAGCATAGAAACCATGCTGAACGACTGGCCTGTTATTAAGTGGATTGCGACAACTCCTACTATTAAGAACGGCAGCGTGAACATATTGATGAACGGGTCCTTAAACGATTCGTAAGTTCCTGCCATTACACCGAATACAAGAATAACCGCAAGGATTACGACAATCATAAGAATTTTCATTGTGTCCATTGTGTCTTTCCAGGAGCCTTCGTAGGAAATGTTTACATCTTCGGAAATTACCATGTTGTTTGCAATTGCTTCTTTTATCTGGTTTTCGACATCGCCTGCGCTGGAACCCTGCGTGATTCCGGCTGTAAGGTGAACTGTGCGTGTTTTGTCTTCGCGGTTGATTGAAACCGGGCCTGTTCCGCGCACAACCTGGGCAAAGTTTGAAACTGCGAAGCGTCCGCTTGTGCCGTTCACAAAGATTTTTTCGAGGTCTGGAATGTCGCTTCTGTCCTGGTCGCACAGGAGAACTACAACATCGTAGTCATCTCCGTCTGCACGGTAGGTTGTAGCGGTTTTTCCGTTGATGCTGTAGTTTATCTCGTTTGCGATTGAGCTTACGCTGATTCCGAATGAAGAAGCGCGTGCGCGGTCAATCTTTATTTCTACCTGTGGCAAGCCTTCTTCTATGTCGAGTTCTGGCTCGGTTGCTTCCGGAACTTTTGTCTTTATAAGCTCCTGAATTTCTTTTCCTGTCTGCAGGAGTTTTTCGAGGCTGTTTCCGGAAAGAGCGATGTCGATGTCGCTTCCTGTCATCTGCTGCATTTTACCGTCGTCAAAAGTGAACGTTGCGGTCGGAAAGTCTTCAAAGTGGCGGCGGAGTTTTGTCTTTACGCTTTCTGCACTGTCTATCTGCTTTGAAGCGTCAGGAAGCGTTATGCTGATTGAGCCTTTGTAAGATGTGTCTGAACTTAACGCCATTCCGCTAGAAGAGCCGACACTCACGATTATGTTTTCGTAGCCTTTTACTTCGTCCTTTACAATGTCGTAAAACTGCTCAAGAACGCTTTTTGTTTCGGAAAGCTTTGTTCCAAGAGGAAGCTCAACGTTCAATCCAACTTCCGTGTCGTTGAAGTTTGACATGAACGACACACGCAAATGGCTGAAAAGCAAAAGCGAAGAAGCAAGAATTGTAAAAGAAATCAGGACTGTTGCAAAACGGTGATGAAGAGCAACTCTTAACGCTGCGCGGTATTTGTCGCGGACAAAATCAATTGCGCCTTCAACTACCGCATCACATTTTTTAAGGAAGGAATTTTTGATTGGTGTTTCGTTGCGGTTGTCAACTGGAAGGAATTTTCCTGCTAAGACCGGAACCAAAAACATTGCAACAAAAAGAGAAGACAAAAGCGCGATTATGATTACAACCATCAGCGTTGTAAAAAGCTCGCCGAGCATGTCGAGCTGAGACTTATAAACAAAGAACGGAATAAAAACACAGATTGTTGTAAGGTTCCCGGAAACAACAGAAGCCATTACTTCCTGAGTTCCAATTTCGGCAGAAACGCGGGCGCTTGTTCCCCTCATTCTGTAAGAATAAATATTCTCGAGAACAACGACAGAAGCGTCTACAACCATTCCAACGCCGAGAATCAGGCCTGTCATTGTAATCATGTTGAGCGTAATTCCTCCAGCGACCATTACAAGAACTGTAATCAAAACGCTGAACGGAATTGAAATCGCCATGATAATCGTACTTTTTATGCTTCGTAAGAAAAGGAACAAAACAAGGACGGCAAGCACAAATCCTTCGAGAATTGACTCAATAAGGGAATTTAATGTGTCGCGGACTTCCGTTGAATCGTCCGAAATAATGTCGAGGCTCACTCCTTCCGGCAGAATCTGCTGAATTTCTGCAATTTTTTTGTAGACTGCGTTTGCAACGTTTACTGTGTTGCTTCCGCTCTGTTTTTGAAGGCTTATATAAACGCCAGGCTTTCCGTTAATAAAAACTTCGCTTGTCTGGTCTTTGTAGCCCATGTACGCTTCGCCAATATCAGAAAGCTTTACATCGTAGCCGTTTACAGTGCCGACAACTGTGTCGTTGATTTCGTCAATTGAAGAAAATTCTCCGGTTGTGCGAACCATGTATTTTCTTGTTCCCTCGTAAACTGAACCGCCGCCAACTTCAATATTCTGGCTTGCAAGCGTGCTTACAACGGAAGAAAGCGTTAAATCGTAAGCGTCGAGGCGGTTCTGGCTAAGCTCAATTCTTACGATTGACTCGCGGCCGCCACGCACAGTTGCCTGGGCAATTCCAGCTGTCTGTTCAAGCCGGTCAGAAACTTCGTCGTCGGCAAGCGTTCTAAGCTCGTCTGCTGAACGGTTTCCGTTCAAAGCGAGAGTCATTACCGGCATTGCGCTTGAGTCAAACTTAAAAATCTGCGGAGAATCCGCGTCGTCCGGCAGGTTTCCTTTTACCATGTCGAGTTTGTCGCGAATATCGTTGATTGCAGTGTCGATGTTCGTTCCGTAGTTGAATTCAAGCTTGATTAACGAAGAGCCTTCCGAAGATTCAGAAGTCATCTCTTTTAAGTTGCTTACGCTGATAAGTCCGCTTTCGAGAATTTCCGTTACTGATTTTTCTACAGATTCAGGGCCGGCGTTGTTGTAGCTTGTCATAACCATGGCAACCGGCATATCCATGTCCGGCATTAAGTCAATCTGCATATTTCCGAGCGTAAAGAACGCAACAATTGCAATAAGCGCAAAAACACAGATTGTTAAAACCGGATGTTCCATTACTTTTTTAGAAACGCTCATTTTTCGCCTCCAACATTGCGCACTTCTGCTCCGTCAGAAAGAACCTGCATTCCGCTTACAACGATTTTTTCGTTTTCGCTAAGGCCGCTTAAAATTTCTGTCCGCGCGTCAACAGTAACGCCTTCTGCAATTTCGCGTCTTTCTGCAGTGAGCAAGGATTTTGTCTGAGAGCCGTCTGCTTTTGCCTGTGCTTCTGAATTCGCGTCATCTGTCTTAATTCCTTCTTTTACGACGTAAACATATTTTTTGCCGTTGTCCGTAACAATGCAGTCGGTTGGAACAGAAATTATGTCTTTATGAAGAATTGTATTGAGCTTTATGCGGACATACATTCCGGCGTTGATTCTTGAATCGTTTGTGTCAAAAAGAAAATAAACTTCCTTTGTGCGTGAGCTTTCGTCAACAATCGGGCTGATTCTAAAAATGTGGGCAGGAAAAGTTTCGCCTTTGTATGCTTCAAGCGAAATTTCTGCCGTAAGATTGTTTTTTAACACGCCAATCTTTCCTTCAGGAATTTTTGATTCAATCTGCAGAGTTTTAATGTTTCCAATCCGCGCAATTTCCGAAGAAGTAGAAACAGTTGTTCCCGGCGTAAGCGGAAGCGAAGTAATATAGCCTTCAATCGGGGCATAAACCGGGCTTTTTGCGTAAACCGAGCCAGGAACAGAAGGATCAACCTCCGCAATCAGCTGGCCTTTTTTTACGTAAGTTCCAAGAGTTACAGGCACGCTCACAAGTTTTCCGCTCATATCAGGAAAAACAGAAATCGTGTTGTCTGCCTTTACGTTTCCGTTGAGCTGCAAATATTCCTGCAAGTCAGACTTTTGCACAGTTTCCGTCTGAACCGGATAAACAGTTTTCTGTGCCGGCGGAAGCTCCATTTTTTTCTTTGGAAGACAGGCAATAACAACCAAAACCGCAGCTGCTGCTGCAATATAACCGATTCTTTTCTTAGTAATTTTCATTTTTATTTCTCCAATAAAATCATTTTCTTTTTTATACGGGCGAACGCGCCACAAAGTGTCGCGCCGGGCTTTGCGGGGTTCCGCGTCGGAGCGCTCCATTGCTACGCAACGCCTGCGGCGCCCCTCCAATCCCTTTCGCAAGAAAGGGCCGTGCGC
Organism: Parabacteroides distasonis; assembly: GCA_963659855.1. Lineage (GTDB taxonomy): Bacteria > Spirochaetota > Spirochaetia > Treponematales > Treponemataceae > Treponema_D. The sequence goes on from CAVKVK010000014.1 coordinate 8,423, forward strand.
TTTAGCGCACAGTTCAATAAAAGAGTTTTTGCGGTTTCCGCAGAAACTCTCAGCGTAGCAAGCTTTGCTTGATACGCCGCAATCCCTTTCGCAAGAAAGGGCCGTGCGCTTTACAGCGAAAGCAGCGTTTTTAACGAAAGAACGTTGCTCAAAAGGCTGTACTGCTCTGCCCTTAACTGCAATTTTGCCGAGCTAAGCTTGTCCAATGCGTCCTGCAGGGCAAGCAAATCTTTAGTTCCACGGCTGTAAGCTTCTTCAGTCATTTCATAAGATTTTTGCGCAAGCTGAACATTCATTTTGCGGGCTGCAATGTTTTTCTGCGAAAGCTCAATCGCTTCATATTTTTCCTGCGCGCTTGTGCGGACAGTTTTCTTTAAGTTTTCAAGCTGAACTTCGTAATCCTTTACAGTGTCGTCAAGGGCTGCAACCTTTACGCTAGAAGAAGAGCCGGGAATCCAGCTGTCCAGAGGAAGCGAAACACTTGCCGAAACGCTCCATTGCGGCGTCTGCGTGCTGTCTTTTGTGTTTTTGTCGTAGGAATAAATTTCAGGCGAAACATTTGCCCCAAGATTCAATGTCGGAAAAAACAGCGAGCCCGCCGTTGAAGTTTTATTGTGCTTTGCAGTTTCAAGATTTTTCTGCATAAGCTTTACCTGTGCGGATTTGTTCTCGCAGTTTTCAAGAACAGAACGCTCAATCTTTTCTACTTTGTCCGCATCATCGAGAGTTCCGGAAAGTTCAACCTGAGTGCCACGCTCAATTCCAATCGTGTCTAAAAATTCAAACAAAGCGTTGTTAAAATTTGTGCGCGCGCTGTCAACGTCCGGCTTTGCAGTTTCAACATTTACCTGCGCACTCAAAAGCTCAAGCTCGGTTACAGTTCCCTTTGAAAATTTGTTTTTTGCCTGCTCGTACTGTTTTTCGTAAGATTCAAGAGTCTTTTTTGAATTTTCAAGCTGCTCATTCAAATACAAAAGCCTGTAAAATTCACTCCGCACAGAATTTTCAGTGCTGCGCACAGTGTCTTCGTAAGAAATTTCTCCAGCCTCGTAAGAAGAACGCAACGCTTTAATCGAAGAAGCAAGCCCGGTATCAAGCGAAAGACTTGCAGAAACCGTTGCCGAAGCATTTACACTGTCTGCATCCGCATCTTTCCAGGTTTTAGTTTCAGAAGCAGAAGCGCCAGCGCTCACAGACGGCAAAACCTTGTTCCAGGAACTTTTATATTCACGCTTAGCCTGCCCCAAAGAAATTTCCGCACGTTTTATGTCAATGTGAGAATTCAAAGCACGTTCAACCGCGTCATCTGCCGTAAGAGTTAATTTTTCCTGAGCAAATAAAAGTGTGGAAGAAAACAAGATTAAAAAAATAAAATTCAATCTAAGTAAATATTTCAATTATTGCCTCCAAAAAATTCCTTAATTGAATTTTTAAAAAGATTATGTGTACCCAACTACACTTACTGTAGTACACTATATGCAAAAAACAGTTTTTAAGTGTAGCTGGTTACACTTATTTTCACAAAATTCGCTTTTTTGTTTTAAAATAAAAAATAAAGCCACTATAATTAAAACCGTCATGCAAAAAAATATGAAAGAAATTAAAAATCAGGATATTGGCTACCTTTTTAAAAAAGTTGAAGAAAAACTTTCGCAGCACGTAAACACAACACTTTCAACACTTGGAATTACATTTTCTCAACTGCGCGTACTCAACTTTGTAGAAGAATCAGAAAACCACGAAACAACTCAAAAAGAAATCGAAACATTTTTAGAAGTTTCGCATCCGACAACAAACGGAATTATCAAAAGAC
>CAVKVK010000014.1:10245-38865 GCA_963659855.1 Parabacteroides distasonis
GAAGCAAAGGAATTTCTTACAACCCAACTGACACTAAAAAACGGACGAATGTCAAAAACTGTTTCAATTACAAAAAAAGGCCAGGAACTGTGTAAAAGCGATGTTGCAGACAGAAAATCAATGGAAGACAACTTTAAATCCTGGCTTAATGCAGACGAATACGAAACATTCAAAGAAATTTTAAAAAAACTTTACAAGAGGCTTTCATAAAATCATGAAAAAAATCACTGTAATTACAGGCGCAAGTTCTGGAATGGGAAAAGAATTTGCAGTTCAGCTTTTTAACCGATACGAAAAACAAAACGACCAAAACCATGAACTTTGGTTAATTGCCCGTTCAAAAGAAAATCTTGAACAATTAGCAAATTCTCTTATGGGCAAAACAAAAATAAAAATCTTTGCAATAGATCTTAGTGGCTCCGCCGGAGCGCAAAAATTTAATCAGATTTTACAGGACGAAAATTCAATTGAAGAATTTTTTATTGAATATTTAATAAACAATGCAGGATTTGGCACTTACGGTCCATTCAACGAAACTCCAGTAGAAAAAGAAATGCAGATGATTGACCTTAACTGCACTTCTTTAACAGGAATTTGCGGCTATTCAATAAAATATTTAAAAGAAGGTTCAACAATAATAAATGTTGCTTCCCTTGCCGCCTTTATGCCATTAGGAAATTTTGCAGTTTATGCAGCTACAAAGGCCTATGTTCTTTCGTTTTCGCTTGCATTGGCAGCCGAACTCAAAGACAAAAAAATAAAAGTCTGTGCACTTTGTCCTGGAAGTGTCAGCACAAATTTTGCAAATATTGCTTCTAACGGTAAAAGAAAAGAAGTTCTGCACGGCAGAGATCCAAAAAAAGTCGTAAGCCACTGTTTAAAAAATGCAGACAAAGGAAAAAAAACAATTCTCACATTTGTAAAATGGCGGTTAACAGCCTTTGCAAGCCGTTTTGCAGGAAGATTTTTTGTTGCGCGTGCAACCTTTATTTTTGCAAAACGACCGCATTAGTTTTTTATTTTCCCATAGCGCAAAGTTCAATTTCTTCTGCTTGAAGGGCTTTTTGAATTTTTTTTACAAAATCCAAAGCTTTTGGACTGTCGCCATGAACACAAACTGAATCTGCTTCAATTGGAATTTCTTTCCCCGTAACAGATTTTACACTTCCCTTTTTTATCATTTGTAAAACGCGTTCAATTGCAAGATTTTCGTCTGTAATCATTGAATTGGGCTTTGTTCTTGCAACTAAAGTTCCATCTTCTTCGTAAGCGCGATCTGCAAAAACTTCTTTCTTAGACTTTAATCCAACCTTTTGTGCAGCCTTAAGCATTTCACTTCCGCTCAAACCAAGCAGAATAAGAGAATCGTCAACTTCTGCAATCCCTTCGGCAATGGCAATTGCAAGTTTTTCATCTTTTGCCGCCATATTGTACATTGCCCCGTGAGGTTTTACGTGCTGCATTTTTATTTTATTAGAATCACAGAACGCTTTGAGTGCTCCGATCTGATATTGAACCATCGCTTTTAGTTCTGCAGGCAAAACATTCATATTCCGCCGTCCAAAACCAACCAGATCAGGAAACCCAGGATGCGCACCAACAGCAACGCCAGCTTCTTTTGCAATTTTAACGGTCTTTGCCATTACAAGCGGATCCGATGCATGAAACCCGCAGGCAACATTTGCCGAAGAAATAAACTTTATTACTTCTTCGTCCAGGCCAAGTTTATAATTTCCAAAGCTTTCTCCAAGATCGCAATTTAAATCAACTCTAAGCATTTTTTTGCCTCCAGTTCGTTAGAATTCTTCAGTTTCAACAGCTTCTTTTAAAAGTAAAAGAATTTCTTTTTCTGTTTCCATGCCAAAACCATCTACGCTCACAACTTTTTCTTTTGTTACACCGTCAACGCTACCAATTTCTACAGTTTGAGCAATATAATTCCTTACAGTTTCAAAATCCGGCAAAAGTTCTTTTTTACCGCTGATTTTTGCAAGCCACGCAAGAATCGCATACGAGCCCCAGTTACTCACAGTTGCAATAACAAGACGGTCAACTTTTACAGCGCAGGGAACAAGTTTTAGATTTTTGCTGATAAGTTCTGCAACATTGCCCATTCCAATTTCGTTTCCGCCGTCGCCAACTCCGATTGTTGGAATTTTTTTATACAAAAGTTCAAAAAGAATGTCAGTTTCCGCAGTAAATTCGCTGATACTCACACCGCGCATATTCTGATAATCTCCATGAATATTTTTTCCGCACCGTTCAATCGAAATCATTCCAACTGGTTTATATTTTTCAATAATTGAACGGCACCAGTTTTCTCCAAAATCAAAAGGCATATAAACGGTTTCAACCTGCTGCAATTCAAAAAATCCTTTGCAAAAATCATCCGTAACAATTACAGGCTTAAAACCAAGAGCTTTAAGTGCCAGAGCCATAAAAACTGTTCCTGCTGGACCGTCTGTTTCTGCAAAACCTGCAACATAAAAACCAGTCGTTAAAAAAACAGTTCCTTTTTCCCAGGACAAAATCATTTTTGCAGCATTTTCTGCATAATTTTCTGGCATTGCCTGCCTTAAAATGTTCATTCCACGTTTTGAATATTTTAGAACAATATCTTCAATTAATTCATTTTGCATTTTAAAACCTCTCTTGAGATTGCGTGTTTTATACATCGTGCACGATTAAAACAGTTAAAATATATGAGCTGAATTCCTTCAGCCCATTTCCCAAAATTCTTAAAATCTATTCCTGCTTTTGCCCGTTAATATAAAGTTCTGGTTTATAGTAATGTTCACGCATTGCAAGAACAGCTTCTTCAAGTTTGCCTTCTTTCATTAAATTAAAAATGTGCTCGTGCTGGGCGTAAACGACTCGCAATGCTTCCAGATTATTATCTGAATAATATGTCGAAATAAAAGCCATCAATGTTTCTTTGGCATCGTATTCCTTTACCAGCATTGAATTTCCGACACCTTCAATTATGCACCGTTCAAAGTCGTGGGTAATATCGACGTAACCTACAGCATCTCCCCTGTCCAGAAATTCCTTCTGTTTTTTAAGCTGAGATTCCAGTTTAGGAAAAATTTCTGGCATAAGTCCGCTACGGTAACAAAAACGATAAGCCGCAACAACCAGGAAGAATACAACCTGCAGCATTTCGTTTACCGTTTTTTTGTCAGGATCGATTACAAAAAATCCCATGTTATGCTTGTATTCGATAAGGCCTTCTTTTACAAGCAGATTTATGCTCTCCCGAATCGGTGTGTTGCTTACCCCAAGTTTTCGGCAAAGTTCGTCAAGATTTATGTTTTCTCCACGTTTAAAATCCTGATTCAAAATTCCGTTCTTAAGATACTCATAAACCTGATCCCGCAGGCTTACTTTTTTAATCAACCCAGACACGTCTAACCCCCATTGGTTATTTATGCAAAATGTAACTCATTTTATTACATCGTGCATTAAATATCAAAGGTTTTTAAGCACGAGTTTTTTATCGGGCCATTTTTGCGCCAGAAGGCGCAAAAACCGGGTGTTTCAGGGTTCCGCGTCGGAGCGCTCCATTGCTGCGCAACGCCTTTCGGCGCCCTTACACCCCCTTGTCCAAAACTTAAATAATGTCAGCTTTATAACCGGTTTCTTTATAAAAATCTTCGGCAGCTTCAGTCTGTAATCTTTTTAAAAGTTCTGGAGCTTTTCCGCCGACTTTTTTGCCGTCAATTTCGCAGGCTGGTAAGCCCAAAGTTCCTGCAGAAGTAATAAAAATTTCGTCAGCAGCAAAAAGTTCATCAAGAGTAAACGCTCTTTCTTCATACGGAATTCCAAGCCGGCGACAAATGTCTAAATAATGTCTTCTCGTTACTCCAGGCAAAATCAATTCGTCGAGCGGTGGCGTAATAAATTTTCCATCTTTTAAAATATTTACGTTTGTGTGGGCACATTCAGTTACGCGCTCTCCGCGATGAAAAATTACTTCCTTTGCGCCGGCTTCAAAAGCATGCTGACTGCCCATTACGCTCGGCAAAAGATTTAACGTTTTTACATTACAATGAAAAAATCTTGTGTCTTCTTCTGTAATCAATTTACATGGAGTCCGCAAATCTGTAAGTTTAGACTCTGTAATGCAAATTAAAAGATTTGGTTCTACATTTGGAAAAAGATGATTGCGAGGAGCTGTTCCGCGTGTACACTGCCAGTAAACAAAACAAACGCCGTCGCTGTCCATTGCATCAATACATTTTTGCAATTCTGCAACAAGCTGTTCTTTTGTCATCTTAAAAGGAATTTTTGTAAGACGCAGACTGTTAAAAAAACGCTCTGTGTGATAGTCAACTTCAAAAATTTTACGATTTGCACAGTAAGTTGCATCATAAACACCGTCACCAAAAAACATTGCGCGGTCCAAAAGCGGAACAGTCATTTCTTCCTGCAAGCCCATTTTTCCGTTGTAATAGCCTACGTTTTTCATATCCAGCCTCTTTATTTCGTGCATCGTGCACGTTTATATTAGATATGGCGATTATTATACTTTTTTTATTTTTATGCAATGGTAAAAAAACAGGAAAATAATGTTGTTATCGGGATTCGTTAAAAGAAAAAATGCTGAATTAAGTTCAATTTACCTACGCCGGATAGTAGAGACGCCGCAGGCGTTCAAAAACGACGGTTGAGCGGAGAGCCAAAAGGCGCGTAGCGGCCGCCGTTTTTGAATGGAGCGAATAGCGGAATCTCGGATAGCCGGATTACGTCCAGAAAAAACTTTTAAAGCTTTTTATTTATATCCGCAAGGCGTTCAAGGGCTGCATTTAAGGTTTCGTCTTTTTTTGCAAAATGAATTCTAAGATAATCGTTTACATTTTCCTTAAAAAAGCTCGAACCTGGAACCATTCCAACACCAACGTCCCGACAAAGAATTTCTGCAAACTCAAGATCGCTCGTAACGTTAAGTTTTTTCATGTAGTCCTTAAAATCAATCATAATGTAATATGCGCCCTGAGGAACATTGTGTTTTAAACCAATTTCGTCCAGACCACGGCACATTAAGTCGCGCTTGTGCGTATATTTTGCTTTTAAATCGTCGTAGTATTTTTGTTCAAATTTCAGTCCGGTTACAATGGCTTCCTGCAAAGGTGCGGCAGCTCCAACTGTCAAAAAGTCGTGAACTTTTTTTATTCTTTCTGAAATTTCTGCCGGAGCAATCGTATAACCAAGACGCCAGCCTGTAAGTGAGTAAGTTTTAGAAAGCGAACCGCAGACAATTGTGCGTTCTTTCATTCCCGGAAGGCTCGCCATATAAATCATTTTGTTTGGCTCATAAACAATGTGTTCGTAAACTTCGTCAGTTACAACGTAAGCGTCATATTTTTTTGCAAGGTCAGCAATTACTGTCATTTCTTCGAGAGTAAAAACTTTTCCGCACGGATTTGAAGGATTACACAAAATCAAAGCTTTTGCGCCGGCTTTAAATGCATCTTCAAGTTTATTCGGATCAAAAGAATATGCAGGCGGAACAAGCGGAATATAAATTGGTTCTGCGCCCGACAAAATAGTGTCTGCGCCGTAATTTTCATAAAACGGAGAAAAAATTGCAACTTTATCACCGGGATTGCACAGCGTCATCATTGCAGCCATCATTGCTTCTGTGCCGCCACAGGTTGTTACAATCTCAGAATTTGGATCAACCGGAATGCCCATCAGTTTTGACTGTTTTGCCGCCAGAGCTTCGCGAAAATTCTGAGCGCCCCAGGTAATCGAATACTGATGAAAATTTTCGTAAGCAACTTCTGCAAGTCTGTCCAGAATTTCCCGCGGTGGCTCAAAATCCGGAAATCCCTGGCTCAAATTAACTGCATCATATTTTAAGGAAATTCGCGTCATTCTGCGAATTACTGAATCTGTAAAACTTTCTGTTCTTTTTGATAAAGGTTTCATTTTTTTCCTCTTTTAGTTTTTCGGAGCACAGGCACTTCACGCGTCGGGTCATTCAGGGTTCCGCTATCCGCTCCATTGGCTTACGCCAACGCGCTACGCGCGCCCTTACTGCCCCGGCTAGGTTTTGTTTATAAAACAAAAGTGCACCGTACGCGCCATTCTGATTTATTTTGTGTAACTAATTCCGTTATTCAAAATTCTTTCTGGATCAAAAGCATTTTTAATAGAATTCATTAAGGCAACATTTGCAGGATTTGTCTGATTAAAGAAAAATTCTCTCTTGCTTACGCCAAGTCCATGCTCCCCGGAAATAAGTCCTCCGAGTTTGTGAATCTGCGCATACAACTTTGTAAGATTTTCGTGCAGTTCTTTTATCCAGGTCTGCTCATCGCGATTGCCACGAACAACACACAAATGAACGTTTCCGTCTCCCGCGTGACCAAAACTTATCATCTGCATTCCGCTTTCGCTTTCCAGCTGATTTACATATTTTACAAATTTGTCTACCTGACTGATTGGAACAACAATATCCAAAGGTTCCTGTTCGCTTACTGCTTCAACTGCCTTTACCAGAGCTCCGCGTACCCGCCAGACATTTAAACTTTCTTCGCTATCGTTCAAAACAAAAACGCCACGGCTTACATCTTTTATTATTTCGTTTAACTTTGCAATCGCAGAATCAATTTCAAACTGAGCGCCATCAAAAGTAAGCAAAAGATAGGCTTTGCAATCTGTGTCAGGATAATGAATATTTTTGCCTTTAAAATCTCCGGCATTTAAAAAGTTTTCGCCAAGTTCAACAACCTTGCGTTCAACAAATTCCAGCGCCGTAGGATTTATATTTGCTTTTAAAATTAAAGGAACCGATTCAATTCCTGCTTTTAAGCTGTCGTACGAAATTAAAAGACTTGTAGATTTTTCCGGCTTTCCAACAAGCTTTAAAAGACATTTTGTAATAACCGCAAGCGTTCCTTCCGAACCAATTACAATGTCTTTAAGATCAAGCCCCGTCGTATCTTTGCGGTTTTTTGAACCAGTCTGAATTACCGTTCCGTCCGCAAGCACGAGTTCAAGTCCCATAACATAGTTACGGGTAACGCCATATTTTACGGCACGCATTCCACCGGCATTTGTTGCAATGTTTCCACCAATCGAAGCTGTTTTTTCGCCAGGATCAGGCGGATAAAAAAGCCCCAGACTTTCTACATACTGCTGAAAATCTTTTAAAACAACTCCAGGTTCTACAGTTGCAGTAAAATTTTCTTTGTCGATTTCCAGAATTTTATTCATCTTTGAAAAATCGAGGATAATTGCATTGTTAAAAGGCACGGTTGAACCAACAAGGTTTGTGCCAGCTCCACGCGGAGTTACAGAAATTTTATTTTCATGAGCAAAACGCATTACATCGCTTACTTCCTGCGTCGACTTTACAAAAACAAGTGCAGAAGCTTTTCCTTTTTTTCGTCCGAGAGTATCCGAAAGAAACTTCTGTTCAATTTTGTCGCCATAAACAACGCGCTCTTCATCTTTAATAATTTTTGAAAGCTCATGTATTTCCATAAAAACAACCATCCTCCATTTTTTAAAAACCAAAAAAGGCGGACTTTCTAAAACCTGCGACATTTTCAATCTGCACAAATGTCTTAAGTTTATTAGAAAACCCAACCTTTTATCTGCTAAAACCTATTCAGCAAGACGGGCAGAAAGTTCGTCTTCGTCCCAGCCTACTTTAATAAAGTAACCTGCATAAGTTTCGTTAAAGATTTTTTCTGTTTCCGGACGCTGGAATGCAGCAACAACCTTGCGGAACAATTCAACCTTCTGAGCATCTTTTAAGCTTGAAGCATTAGCCGCAATAAGATTCCAGTAATTTTTTTCAGAAAGGCTTGTGTCAGCAAAAATTGCATCCTGAGTTTTTATTCCAAAGCTGAGTGCAAAGTTTCCGTTAATGATTGCAGCATCAACATCTGGTAATGCAGCAGGAATTGTGTTTGCCTTAAGTTCCTTAATCTGAACTTTGCTTGTTGCAACATCGTTAATTCTAGGATTAAATCCGGCACTTTCGTTAAGAGTAATAAGTCCTGCATCCTGCAAAACTTTGAGTGCGCGTCCACCGTTTGTTACATCATCAGGAATTGCAACAACAGCGCCTTCTTTAAGTTCTGCAACTGACTTTACTTTTGAAGAATAAAGATTCAACGGAATAATAAATGTATTTCCAACAATCTTTAAGTCATAACCACGAGATTCACAGTCTGACTGCAAGAAAATTCTGTGCTGGAATGCGTTCAAATCAATGTCGTTATTTGCAAGAGCAGTATTTGGTGTGCTGTAATCGCTAAAAAGAACAATCTGCAAATCAATTCCTTCATTTTTGAGTTCTTCCTTTGTAGAAGCCCAAAGTTCTTCGTACATTGCGCCTACAACGCCGAGTTTTACAACATTGTTTTTCTTTTCTCCACAAGAAGTAAAAAGAACCGAAGTCAGTGCAACTGCACCCGCAAGAATCGCTGCAATTTTTTTCATAAAAATCTCCTTTCTGTTTTTATATTAACCTAGTATTGCAATAGGTAATAACCAATTTATACAGTTTTTTTATTCTTTATGCAATAGTTTTTTTCTGGGCGGGCCGGCGTTTTACGCCGTCGCTATATCCAGGGTTCCGCTTTCGCTCCATTGGCTGTGCCAACGCGCTACGCGCGCCCTTCCTAGCGCTCCCGCAAATTCATTTTTTTTACAAACTTAATGTGAATGTTTTTTAATAAACCTTGTTCCCCACCATTGGATCAAATTTACAACCACAACCAGAAGCACAATTGTAAGCCAGGTAATGTCCTGCATATTCATGTCGTGTCCATACTGAATTGCAAAGTTTCCAAGTCCACCAGCACCAACCGCGCCAGCCATTGCAGTAAGACCAATCAAACTTACCGTCGTAATCATAGTTCCGCGGACAATCGGGCCAATGCTTTCTTTTAAATAAACTCGCAAAACAATGTCCCATGGATTCAATCCCATGCTAACGGCAGCTTCTACAAGTCCGCCGTCAACTTCAGAAAGTGCGCTTTCAATCTGGCGGCTAAAAAAAGGAACCGTTCCAAAAACCAAAGGAACAATTGCGCCACGAACATCAATCGAAGTTCCCATAATAAGGCGGCTCAAAGGCATAACGCCCGTAAGCAGAATAATAAACGGAATTGAACGGAAAAAATTTATTACCTTATCCAGAATCTGATAAACAACCTTGTTTTCCAGAATTGCATCTTTTTTTGTAACAACAAGGGCAACTCCAAAAATCATTCCAAGAACAAAACTTATTGCTCCCGACCAAAGTGTCATCTGCACCGTCTGAATTATTGAAATTCCAAAATTTACGTATCTTTTATTTGCCATTAAATTTGGCAGAATTTTTACTAAAAGCTCATGCATTTTTTAAAACCTCCACGCCAACATTTTCTTCGCGTATATGAACAAGCGCTCTTTCGATTGCGTCTTTTTTGCCGCTTATAATTGCAATCGTTCCACCAATTGGCGCTCCCTGAACAATTTCAATTTCTGCAAAAATAATATTCATCGTAATGTCATAAATCCTGGAAGTTGCACTGATTAAAGGTTCGCTTACATTTTTTTGAATGTAAGTAAAGCGGACAAGATATTCTCCTGGCTCAAGATGAACAACCGGGCTGTCTTCTTCAATAAGTTCTTCAATTTTTGTAAGGCTCGAAGTCGCTTTAATAAAACGTTTTGTAACATCTTCTTTTGGATTTGCAAAAATGTTAAAAACATCGCCCTGTTCAACAATTTTTCCATGTTCCATTACGGCAACTCTGTCGCAGATTTCTTTTATAACTTCCATTTGATGCGTAATGATTACGATTGTAAGCCCAAGCTGTTTATTCAACTTTTTTAAAAGTTTTAAAATTGATTTTGTTGTTGTCGGATCCAGGGCAGAAGTTGCTTCGTCACAAAGAAGAATGTCTGGATCATTTGCCAGTGCACGGGCAATTGCAACGCGCTGTTTTTGACCGCCAGAAAGCTGGGCAGGAAAATTTTTGTCTTTGTCGTTAATTTCAACAAGTTCCAGCAGCGAATGAACTTTTTTAGAAATTTCATCTTTAGAAAGTCCAGAATATTTTAAAGGAAAAGCTACATTGTCAAAAACGTTACGGCTTTTCATCAGATTAAAATGCTGAAAAATCATTCCAATCTTTTTGCGTTCGCTTCTAAGTTCTTTTTGAGACAACGAAAGAAAATCTTTTCCTTTTACAATTACGCTTCCCTGAGTTGGACGCCCGAGCAGGTTAATTGTGCGCACAAGTGTAGATTTTCCGGCTCCGCTAAATCCGATAATTCCGTAAATTTCTCCCTTGTTTATCGAAACCGAAGCATCTTCAACTGCATTAAAAGTTTTGCCATTTTGAACAAAGGTTTTGTATATGTTTTTAAGTTCAATAATTGCCATAAAAACTCCTATAAAAATTCAATAAAAAATTTAAATTGCACGAGTGCAAATATAATTCTTTTTGTTTTTAATAAATGCTATAATGTCTATAGGTTATTTTTTACCCTGGAGAACATCACATGCTAAAAATTTCTACAAAAGGTCAATATGCTCTTTTACTCATGACAGATCTTGCAGAACAGGATCCTTCAAAATACGTAGCCCTCAAACTTTTAAGCCATCGCCACAATTTAAGTGCAAAATATGCAGAACAAATCTTAATGCAGCTCAGCAAAGCAGGCCTTGTTACAGGTCTCCGTGGTAACAACGGTGGCTACAAACTTTCAAAGACTCCGGATAAATACACAGCCGGCGATATTTTACGCGCAATGGAAGGCGATCTAAGCCCAAAAGGCGTTGCAGAAGGCAACACAGTTTCTTCCATTGGCAATGATTTTTTCTGGCAGGGTTTTGACAATGCAATAAACAACTATGTTGACAGCGTTACATTAGAACAAATTGCCGAAAAAAATCATGAATTTAACGGTTTCGACTACGTAATTTAATCTTTAAATTCTTCGCAAATTGCCTTTAAGGCAGCCTCAAGAATTTTTCTTGGGGTTGCACAATTCACTCTCTGAAACTTTTCTCCTTCAAGCCCAAACATTGAACCACTGTCAAGCCAGACTTTTGCTTTATTTAAAATTTTATTTTCAATCTGTTTGTCCGTAAAATCAAAAGCCGAAAAATCAAGCCACAAAAGATATGTTCCCTGAGGTTTACAAACTTTTATCTTTGGACAATTTTTTAAAATATACTGTTCTGCAAACAAAATATTCTGCCAGATGTAAGATTTTGCCTGGTCAAACCATTCACCGCCATTTGCATAAGCTGCTGTTGCAGCTTCAAGGCCGGCAATGTTAGGTTCTTCATAACCAGTTTTATCAATCTGTTCAGAAAAAGCTTTTCGCAATTTTTCATTTGGAATTATGATGTTAGAGAATTGTAAACCTGCAAGATTAAATGTTTTGCTTGGAGCCGTACAAACTACAACATTTTGAGCAGCTTCTTTAGACAAACCTGCAAAAACAGTGTGAATATTTTCTTCAAATGTAATATCACAATGAATTTCATCGCTCACAACAATTACATTGTGCTTTAAACAAATTTCGCTAAGTCGTTCAAGTTCTTCACGCTTCCAGACTATTCCACCAGGATTATGTGGAGAACACAAGATAAAAAGTTTTACATTTTCCGCAACAATCTTGTTTTCAAAATCTTCAAAATCAATTGAATATGTTCCGTCTTTATAAACCAAAGGACTGTTTACAAGTCTGCGATTTAAACTTTTTATTGAATTAGAAAAAGGATAATAAACCGGTCGTTGAATTAAAATAGAATCTCCTTCATTTGTATAAGCCTTAATCGCTGTGCAAAGTGCAAAAACAACACCTGGAGTATTTACAACCCATTCTTTTTTAATTTCAAAATTATGTCGTTCAATAAACCATTTTTTTAAGGCATCGTAATAACGGTCATCTGGCCAGCTGTAGCCAAAAATTCCATGTTCGCAGCGTTTTTTTAAAGCGTCAGTAATTACAGGAGCAACAGGCCAATCCATGTCGGCAACCCAAAGACAAATCGCATCAGCAGGTTTATTTCTTTCCTTTGCAAGATCGAATTTTTCCGCAAATGTATTTGAACGATCCGTAATTTTATCAAAATCAAAATTCATTTTTTCCCTCATAAAATTGTAATTCTTATATTCATAGCGAAAAACGCTTTAATCTTCAACAAAAGCCTGTTTTAAATCGTTAATCAAATCCTGAACATTTTCTATTCCAACAGAAATTCTAATTAAACAATCCGTAATTCCCTTGCGTTCACGTTCTTCCGGCGGAATTTCTGAATGAGTCTGCGTCAACGGATAAGTAATTAAACTTTCAACTCCGCCCAGACTTTCTGCATAACGGAAAACCTTAATTTTTCGTAAAACACGTTCAACACTTTTATTGCTGTCAAGATAAATCGAAATCATACTTCCAAAACCACTAGCCTGCGATTTGTGAATTTCGTATCCCGGAGTTTCTGGCAAACCTATGTAAAAAACTTTTTTTACGAGCTTTTCAGTTTTTAAATATTCTGCAAGTTTTGCAGCATTTTCGCTCTGTTTGTCCATACGCACAGTCAAAGTTTTTATTCCGCGGATTGTAAGCCAGCAGTCAAAAGGCGCAAGCATAACTCCAATTGTTTTTGTAATAAAAGTCATGTCTTCTGCAATTTTTTCGTTATTTGTCGTAACAAAACCGGCAAGAGTATCGTTGTGTCCTGCCAGAAATTTTGTTCCCGACTGAATAACAACGTCAGCCCCAAGAGCCAAAGGTTTTTGATAGTAAGCCGTTAAAAATGTATTATCAACAACAAGAATCGCTCCGTGCGAATGAGCAAGTTCAGCCATTTTGCGAATATCCGTAACCGTCATAAGCGGATTTCCCGGAGTTTCTATAAAAACAACTTTTGTATTTGGCCTGAATGCTTTTTCAACATTTTCATAATTTGAAGTATCAACAAAAGTCGTGTCGCTGCCCTGTTTTTTTACAATTGTGTTAAACAAACGGATTGAACCACCATAAATATCATCCGAGCAGATTACGTGGCTTCCAGTTTCGAGCATGCTAAAAAATGCAGTTTCCGCAGCCATTCCACAACTAAACGCAAAACCATATTTTGCACCGTCAAGGGCTGCAACAGTTTCTTCAAGAATTTTTCTTGTTGGATTCGAAAGTCTCGTATAATCAAAGCCAGTAGATTTTCCAAGCCCAGGATGCGCATAAGTAGCAGCTTGAACAAGCGGAACAGAAACCGCTCCCGACAAATCCGTACTTTTTGACTCTGGATTCCCCTGAACGCAAAGCGTATCAAAGCATAAATTTTCAGCAATCATAAAATGCCTCATTAAAAGCGACAATAATGCCAGCTTTCGTAAAATCAGATTTTTAAAATTTAAGAAAAGAAAAAAGACGCGTCTGTTTTAAAATAAAAATTTAAAACGAGAGCTAAAAAGAAAGGCGCATGACACCGTTGCGGAAATTCTGGCGAACAAGTTTTTCAAAATATCCAACCATCATGCACTCCTTAAAAAGAATTTTCGTCCTGAAAACGAACACAATCACTTTAATAAAATTAACAAAGTTTGTCGATAGGTAACAATTTTTTTCTTAGAGCCATTCACGGATTACTAATCTTTTACCGTCTCGTCCCGTGCTTCGTGGTTCCGGCTTTCGCCTTCATTCAAAAACGGCTCAATCGCCGTTTTCGAACGCCTCCGGCGCCACTACGCCCGGGGCTAAACTCTCGATTTTTATTTTTTTTCCACCAGGTTGTAAGAAAGATCAACCTTTACGTTTACGCCCATAAAATCCGTTACAATTCTTACTCTTTTTTTGCGCTTATCAACAGCCTTTATAAAACCTTCAAGCCCTTTCATTGGACCTTCAGTAATTACAATTCTGTCATTTTCATCAAAATAAGCACTCGAAGGTTCTGCAATTGTTCCAAATCTCAAAAACGAATTTATCACAGACGAATCATTTTCCGAAAGTTTCTGTACGTTTTCATTTGAAGGCAAAAAATGAATAAAATCTTTCTGCTTTTTTATTTCTGCAAAATCACTGGTAGTTACGCCATTTTCAAAAGTTTCAATAAAAACATAGCCCGGAAAAACCGGATTCAATTCCAGCAAATTTTTTCCGCCACGTCTGATATTCATTCTTCGCTGTAAAAATATTACACGGCACACATTTTCAAAAGAAAGCCTTTTTAGCCGTTCAACAAACGCAGTTTCAGAGCCAGTGCGCACCTGGACTGCAAAAAGGCAGGTCTTCATAATTTTTTCCAAAATCCTACTAATGCTCTTCCATTGGATGATCTTCGAGCAATCCCTTATGAGCTAAATTTACAGCACGATTCAAATAATGAAAAGTAATAAAGATTCCCCAGACAAAAATAAGGCAAAAGCCCAGCAATCCAACAGAAGCAATTGGTCCCATAAACCAGGAAGTTAATATTGCCAGACAAATTACAGTCTGAATCGAAAGCAAAAACAAAATTGCTGCTTTTTTGGAAAAACCAATATTCAAAAGTTTATGATGAATATGCGCCCTGTCTGGACTAAAAATTTTTCTGTGTTCACGCGTGCGTCGTAATACAGCTGCAATAACATCTGTCACAGGAATCGAACAAAGCAGGAACATTAAAATAAGCTGCAGATATTCAAATTTTACGCTCTTAAAGTTAAACAAAGGCGCAATTGCAATCAAATACCCAAGGCTTTGGCTTCCACCGTCGCCCATAAAAATTTTAGCATCAGGTTTATTCCAGAACAAAAATCCTACAAGAGAACCACAAAGTGTAAAATAAAACAAACACATAGAATTTTTTTCAAAAAAGAACAAAAGTCCGAGCGTTAAACACGACAAAAACGAAAGTCCGCCACAAACCCAATCCATTCCGTCAATCAGGTTAAAGGCGTTTACAATTGCAATAATCCATAAAAATGTAAGCACTTCACCAACAACTGGCGGCAACTGATGCAGAAAAATAGTTCTAAAATGATTCGGGCTTAAACTTACAATTAAAGTGGCAATAATCTGTACTAAAAACTTTAGTTTTGCACGCATATTAAAAAGATCATCTAAAACGCCAAAAAGCAGAATAATTCCAAAACCTGCAAACAAAGGCAAAAACCAGTCAATTTTTATTGTTTTAAAAACAAAACGAGAAAAAATCCAGACGATTAAAAAAGAAAGAAAAACTGCAATTCCGCCAAGTCGTGGGATCTGTCCTTTATGAATCTTTCTGGCGTCAACTTCATCATAAAGATTGAATTTCTGACATAGTTTTATAATCAGCGGACAAAAAACTAAAGAAAGTACAGCCGCAGTCAAAGGTGCAACAAGCATGACCAACTCCTCCAAACGTAACATACCTATGAGACTATGAGACTATGAGACTATGAGACTATGAGACTATGATAGGCAATGCGTTATTTTTATTCAATAATAAAGCACGTTGTTTTGAACGCATTTATGTGCAAAAAGTTCTTTATAACAATTTATTTATGCATTTGTTACAAATATTTTTTTAAATCCTGCCCATCAACTCCGGCGTACAATTCAATTAAATTTTTAGCAGGACTACAGTTTATTTTTTGCAAAAGAACTTCTTCAATCTGAAAAAATCCTACATCGGCACTCATATGAACTTCAATTTTTATCGGTTTTTCCTGACCCGCAAGAATTTTTACTTTTTCAATTGAATTTGCCGAATACTTATGAATGTCTCCGGCAGTCGGCTTAAAATTCATTTCCATAGGAATTCTCGCCCTGCCCTTTGTCATATCACAGCCGTCGGCAATTAAAATTAATCCGGCTTCAATAGAATGAATTTTCCGGGTTCCCATGTGTCCCAGAATTCCTTCTAAAGCCATGGAACGAATTACAATTCTTCTCGTTAAATTCTCTTTTCCGCTCAAAACAGACTGCAAAATCCGTTCAATCTGATTATACGCAAGAATTCCTGAATAAAGTTCATGATCCTGCCTTCCAATTGTCATTCCAAAATCGTGCATAAAGCTCGCAAGAATAACCGCAGTAACGCTGTCACAAAAAGTCCCGGCTTCTTCTTTTTCAAGATTTGTTTTAATTCCGCCAAGATAAAGAATTTTCAGCATTTTTAGAGCATTTCTGCAAACAGTTCTCATGTGCACAGGCCCATGATCATTAAATCCGAGACGCACAATCGAAACAGTGTTTGCATAATCCTGCACCGCCTGAATTTCTTCATCACTAATCAGAATATTCAAAACTTTTAACGGCAAATCATCTTTTTCTGGAGTAAGTTCAATAATTTCTTTTACAAGCTGAACAAGTTTTTGTTCAACTGACATTTCTTTTTGAGATTTCATGCAAAAATTATAACATTGTTAAAATTAATTTTGCGTTAATTTTTTATGAATCTTTTTTTTTCAGGCGTTCTTTTTCTTACGGCGTTGTGTTTTTCTAAAGGCGCCTTTGTTTTGCATTATTTTCCGGCTGTTTCGGCTTCGCTAGCCGCTCATCGTCCTCGCTTTGCTGCGGTCGACTGCGGCCTACACATCCGGCGCAGGTTTTAAACAAGCGCATTTTTCATAAGTTCAATTGTTTTTTCTATCCGCTCTTTTTTTATTCCGCTGTAATTAACAACAAAAGTTTTTTCGTTTCCGTCATAATTTTTGCCATAATAAAAAGAATCAATCCGTTTTATGTTTATTCCATTTTTCTTTAATTTTTCCTCTAGAACTTCTGTTTTCTGGCAGGATTCAACGCGGAGCAGAAAATGTAAACCAGATTCTTTTTCGTAAATTCTAAATTTACCTTCTGTGTCGCTTTTTTTTATTGCATTTATAAGTTCATTTCTAAGATTTTTATAAAAATTCTTCATACGTACAATGTGCTTTTCGTAATTTCCTTCGCTTATAAAACGTGCAAGCGTAAACTGTTCAAAAGAACTTACCGGACAGGCAAAAAATCCAAGGTGGGTTTCAAATTCATTTTTCAGGCTTTCTGGCAAAACCATATAACTTATGCGCAAAGACGGAGCTAAGGTTTTTGTAAATGTATTTATGTAAATTACTTTCTGCGAAGAATCTATGCTCTGCAATGGTGGAAGTGGTTTTCCGTTAAATCTGAATTCACTGTCGTAATCATCTTCAATAATCCATCTGTCTTTATTTTTATTTGCCCACAAAAGAATTTCCTGTCGGCGGCGGGCACTTGTTACAACGCCTGTCGGAAAATTGTGGTTTGGCGAAACGTGAAGAACGTCTGCCTTACAATTTTCAAGAAACTCAATGTCAATTCCTTCGCCATCCAGCGGAACCGGCACGCACTCAGCGCCATTTAAATTAAAAACAGCCGCCGCCTTGTGGTAGCCAGGATTTTCAACAGCAAAAACTTTGTTCCGCCCCAAAAGCTGAACTGCCATTGTATAAAGACTTTCTGTTCCTGAGCCAATTACAATTTGCTGAGGCAAAACGTGCATTCCTCTAAATTCAAAAAGATATTTTGCTATTGCAAGCCTTAATTCAAAAACTCCTTTTGCAGGATTTTTTAGCAGAAGTTTTTCATCTCCGGAATTTAAAACCTGCCGCAAAGTTCGCGCCCAAAGCCCAAACGGAAATTTTTCAAAACTGGTTGAATTGCTGGTAAAATCCGTAAAAAAATCATTAAGTTTTTCTGTGCCTTCATTTTGCACTATTTCTTCAAAATTATTCTTTTTAGTTTCTTCGTCTGCAGAAAAATTTATAATTCCAGAAACAAAAAATCCTTTTTTTTCCACAGAATATATAAAACCGTCGTCAATAAGTCGTGCATAAGCGTTTTGTACAGTGATTACGCTTACTCCAAGATTTTGCGAAAGCGAACGTTTTGAAGGCAATTTTTCGTTTTCGATCAATGAACCGTCACAAATCTGTTTTTTTATTGAAGAATAAATCCAGTCGCACAGTGTTGTTTTGCCGCGCTGTTCAAAATCAAAAGTAATCATAACTGATATTATAAAATATCTCAAAAATTGAATATATAAACAATATCAGTTTTTTTTTAGAGTTTTGCTGAATTTATGCGACGACACGACCATAAAAATTCTTCTTAAAAAAGAGGCCAAAAATGGACAAAAGACTTTTAACAATTCAAGACATTTCCTGCGTTGGACAGTGCTCTTTAACAGTTGCTCTGCCTGTAATTTCTGCCTGCGGAATCGAAACTGCTGTTCTGCCAAGTTCAGTTCTTTCAAATCATACAGCTTTTTCTGCCTGGACTTTTACAGACTTAACTTCTGACATGCCAAAAATTATGGAACAATGGCTGAAAGAAAAAATCGACTTTGATGCCTTCTACACTGGTTATGTTTCAAAAGCACAAATTCCTTATATTTTAGAAATAATGAAAAAAACTGCACGCGCCAGAGCTTTAAAAATCGTTGACCCGGTAATGGCCGACAACGGAAAACTCTATGCCGGTTTTGACAGTGACTTTCCACAAGAAATGAAAAAACTCTGCAATGGCGCCGACGTTATAATGCCAAATTTAACAGAAGCCTGCCTTTTACTTGGAATTGAATACGACGCCGACCAAACTCCACAAAAAGTTGAAAAAATTCTTAAAGGTTTGTATGCGCTCGGTGCAAAAAATGTAATTCTTACAGGCTGCTCTTTTGAAGAATCAAAATTAGGAACAGCAACTTATGACGGCACAAAAATCGAATATTATTTTGCAGAAAAACAACCAGTTTCCTGCCACGGAACCGGAGACGTTTTTGCTTCGGCAGTTGCAGGGGCACTTTTGCGTGGTAAAACTGTAACACAGGCCTCAAAAATCGGCGCTGATTTTGTTGTTGAATCAATTAAGCAGACTCTCAGCGACAAAAAAGACCACTGGTATGGTGTAAAATTTGAAAAAGCAATTCCGTATCTTATCGAAAGCTTAAAATAACAAAACTAATTTAATTCAACTTAAATGCAAACCAAAATCTAAAATCTGCAAAAAAAAAGACCTGCGAGTCAAAATGTTTTTACACTTTAACCCGCCAGGTCTTTTATATTTTAGTCTTTTTTACAGATTACAGATAATCTGCCAGATCGTAGATTAAACTTTCTGTTTTTTCCCAGCCAAGACAAGGGTCAGTAATTGATTTTCCGTAAACACCGTCGCCAATTGCCTGGGCACCGTCTTCAATATAACTTTCAATCATAAGACCTTTCACAATATTTTTAATTTCTGCAGAAGAATGGCAGCTATGAATTACATCTTTTGCAATTCTAATCTGTTCAAGGA
Source organism: Parabacteroides distasonis (assembly GCA_963659855.1). Taxonomy (GTDB): domain Bacteria; phylum Spirochaetota; class Spirochaetia; order Treponematales; family Treponemataceae; genus Treponema_D. The sequence continues at coordinate 29,491 of CAVKVK010000014.1, forward strand.
ATTTTTTTCCGGAATTTGCATGGTTACAGTCAACAATAACTGCAGGATTCTGAATTTTTGCTTCTGCGCACGAATCAATCAAAGAACGCAAATCTTCATAATGATAATTTGAATGACTGCGGCCATAAGCATCTACATAACCACGCAAAATTGCATGAGTTAATGGATTTCCGTCTGTTGTAACTTCCCAGCCGCGATACAAAAATTTCTGATGTGCCTGAGAAGCAATAATTGAATTAATCATAACAGAAATATCGCCAGATGTAGGATTTTTCATTCCGACAGGAATTCCAAGTCCACTGGCAACCATTCTGTGCAACTGATCTTCAACCGAACGTGCACCAACCGCAACATAAGCAAGCAGATCTGACAAATAACGGTGATTTTCCGGGTAAAGCATTTCTTCTGCACAGGTAAAACCAGTTTCTTTTACAACACGAGTGTGCATTTCGCGGATTGCAATTATTCCGGCAAGCATATCTTCGCCTTTTGTAGGATCTGGCTGATGCAACATTCCTTTATAACCAGTTCCCTTTGTACGAGGTTTGTTTGTATAAACTCTTGGAATTATAAAAATCTTGTCTTTTACTTTTTCCTGAACTTTTACAAGGCGATTCATATAATCAAGAACTGCCACTTCGTTGTCTGCAGAACACGGACCAATAATCAACAAAAAGTGATCATCTTTTCCTTCAAAAATATTTTTAATTATCTGATCACGTTCTTCCTTAATTTTTGTAACTTCTTCTCCCAACGGAAACTGTTTTTTTAATTCCGCAGGAACAGGAAGCTTCCTTACGAAATTCATCTGCATGTCCATAGATAATTTCTCCAAAAAATAAAAATAATAGAAAAATTATAACAAATGCAAAATTAAAAATAAAGAAATTTTATAAATTGATTTTTAAAAAGCCATTCAATCCGATTTTTCATTTCCGTCTCTGCCGGCTATCCGTGGCTACGGCGTCTTGCGCGCCTTTGGTGCTTTTTATTTTTCTTCTCTAATACAAAATCACAAAAAATTAATGCGCAAATTACTTTCAGGTTATGGCACAGAAAAAATGTCGCACCCGCTTTGCGGCCACTACTATCCGGGCTAAAAAGTTAAAAAAACAAAACAGTCTTTATCAGTGATTTTCTTCGTCTTCTTCAATTTCTTCATCATCAAAATCTTCGTCGTCGTCATAAAACTGATCAAGAAAATCTTTTAATTCGTTATATTTTTTTTCGTCTCTTTTACGGGCAGCTTCTGTTCTTCCGTCAACTATAAAATTGTCACAATAAAGTTCAAGAGATTCGATTATAAAAACAAAATCTTCTTCTTCGAGTCTGTAAATATCTATTACTTCGTTTATTTCTTTTAAAAGACGATTAAGCCTTTCTATTGCTTCATCATATTCTGCAGCAATTTTACTGTTTGCTTCATCTGTGCGCGTAATGTCGGCACGTTCATCAATAATCTGCTCATAAAGATTTTTTAAGGTCTGTGTTAAAAGTCTGTCTTCTTCGTCCATAAGTTAAAATTATATAAATGCGTTCTTTTTTTACAAGTTTTCGTTACATTTTTACAAATAAAGCTAAACATTTGCATTGATTGAAATTACACCTTGCCTGCACTAAACTAAAATCAAAAAAAATAACCAAAAGGAACAATCTTATGGATGATTCAAACAGCAAGTTTTTGAGAGGAATTTTTTTTATTCTCCTTATATTTGCAACAGTTCTGTCAGGATTTCTTCTTAAAGTAATGGCAGATTTTTTTAAGCCTGTCGTTCTTTCTGTTTTGCTCGCTCTAATCTGCTATCCTCTCATAAAAAGAATCAACATTGTTATAAAATTGCCGTGGTGGCTTTCGACAACAATTGTTTATGTAGCATTTTTCATTGTTTTTATTCTTGTAATAAACATTCTTACTACAAGTTTTAAATCAATCGTACTTGCAATTCCGCGCTACCAGGAAAGATTTCTTTCGATTCAGGAAGCAATCCGCCAGGCAATTTCTGCACATCCAAATTCAAAATGGTACGCATTGATGAATTTTGACACAGAAGTTTCTCTTTTTGCAAACTTAAACAACCAGTTCAATATTTTGAATTATCTTAAAGACCTTGCAGTTAATTTTACCAGCTCGGTTGTCAGTTTTATGAAAACTCTTTTTCTTGTAGTTTTAATGTCAATTTTTCTACTTGCAGAATTCAAAAAAACAAAACACAAAGTTCGCCTTGCATTTACAAATGAGCACAACATTCGTGTTATAAAAATTGTTCACAACATAATCGAAGACACAACGCATTATATTTCAATAAAATTCATTATTTCGCTAATTACCGGAGCTTTAATGCTTATCGCCTGCACTCTTGTAGGAATGGATTTTCCTTTAGTCTGGGGATTTTTAGCATTTTGCCTGAATTTTATTCCGACATTCGGATCGATTGCTTCCGGCATAATTACAGTTTTATTTTCGATTATTCAATTTTATCCTTCGCCAGTTGCACCAATTATAGTTACGATCTGCGATATTACAGTAAATATGGTTCTTGGAAACATTATTGAACCAAAAATCGAAGGAAACAACCTTGGAATTTCTCCATTTGTCATTCTTGTTTCGCTTTCTCTTGCAGGCTGGCTCTGGGGAATATTGGGAATGATTTTAGCAGTTCCTTCAATGGTAATAATAAAAATCATCTGCGAAAATATTTCTTACTTAAAACCAATTGCAGTTTTTATCGGCAACAAAGGAAAATAAAACTGCTTGTTTTGTGCGCCAAAAATGGCGCACACTTTTTCCCTTACCGCAACTGCCTGCTGATTACATGAAGCAGCTGACCTGTTAATCTCTTTAAATCATTACAGCCAATCAAATTCGGATAAATTTCTTTTAGCTCTTCGTAAGTAGTAAAATCTTCTGCATCATCAAGAGAAACTGCAATTATGTTTGTTCCACGGTTCATGATTTTTTTTGCAGCGTTGGCCGTATCCTTTACGCTGACCGGTGGACAGTAACCGTCGTAATCGTGACATGGTTCTCCGTCCGAAATTACAATAATCAATTTGTTTTCGCAATAAGTTTTTGTGTTGATATATCGTTCTGCCCAAAACAAAGCCAGTGCATCACGAGTGTTGTCTTCAGCCTTAAGCATCATAAGATTGAATTTTTCTTCTTCATTGCCGTCAAAATCAACAAGAATATTTATATCAACTTCAGGAGACGAAAAACGAGCTCTGTGCTCTACGATTGCGTGTTGAATTCCCTGCGTTTTTAAAACTTCGTGAAGAATTACGCTGGAATTCATAGCAGAATTTCTTCTTTCGCCTTCCATTGAACCACTGCCGTCAATTAAAAGCAGAACTGACAAATCCGGAATGTCATTGCCCAGTTGATTTCTGTACCAGTAACGTTTTTTTGTGTCTCCTAAATCTTTTGAACGAATTCCTGAACCAAACAAAAAATGATATTCACGGGTTGGAACCTGCGCCTGAAGCAACTGCAAAAATCTTGAATTATACGAATTGATATTTATGCGATAGTTATCAAAAACATTTTTATAGGCAGCTCGCATATTCAAATTGATTTTCGGGTGATTTTCATTGATTTTAATGTTTTTATGAACCGGAGAAGCGTCATAATTTCCAGCTTTGTGTTCAACTCTAAAACCTTTAAAAGAAAGCAACTCGTCAATATTTTTTTCATCATTTCTAAATTCATTTATAAGTTTTATAAGCTGAATAATATTTGGATCATCTGTTTTTATATAATTTACTTTTATTCCGTCGCCGGATTTTCCAGGCGTAATCGTATAGCCTTTTCCGTCGCTTCCTTTAAAATCTTTCTTTGCAGAACCATCAATATTTACAAAAAGCCGTGTAGTAACTTTCTGTTCTTTTCCTTTTTTCTGTTTTCCACCAATTGAATATTTATTTGGACTGTGAGTTTCTTTTCCAGAAAATTTGTCGTCAAGAAGACTTTCAGGAATTTCTCCATCTAAATCATCTGGAATCAACGGAAGAATAATTCTATAAATCTCTTTAGAATATTCATAACGTTTTTTAGGACTTGAAGCCACGCAACCGTCTAAAAAAAGCTGCTTCGTTTTTTCTACATATTCAGCAATTTCGGGTGGAGGCGCACCGTATTCAAACATTGGAAAATCGATTATGGCCCCCATGTAGTTAAAATAAGTTATGAGAATTTCAATTTTTTTCTCTGCATCTACAAATTTCTGATATTTTTTTAAAAGTTTTTTCTGTTTTTCATCAGCATCTTTAGCAAGGGAGCCATTATTTGAATTTTCAGGCGGAACAAAATCCTTAAGTTCTGCAGGTTTTTCAATCTTTAATATTCTTCTCGCTGTGCCTTCAACATCCTTATGAGCAAAAGATATTGCGTATCTGTTGAACATCAGATAAAGAGAAATATTGTCATAAACACTGGCAGCAACAGCTTCGATATAAGCGTCTTCAATAATGTTAGAAATATCAGCAACAACTTTTTTTTTGTTATATGAATCAAGTTCCGGATCCCTTTCTACAGCATTCGGAAAATCTGTATAAATTAAATGAAGACATTCATGCAGAGTAAGAGCGCGGGTTTCCATTTTCAGCACATTCCACGGAGAATCGTTAAGAAGTCCCTGCCAGCCCAAAGCTTTTTCTGTTTTTTTTATACATTCTTCGTCACGGTAAATATCCAAAAAAGCCGGATCTACAATGATATTTTTACCGTCGGTGTAGGCCGCATCTTCATTTATAAAAAAAAGTCTCGCTTCATCATTTTCAGAAAAAGTTCTGGCAAATGATTCTTCTACCAGACGATTTTTTTCAGTCTGGAATTTGTCGAGAATTGTCTTTAAAAAGTCATTCTGATTTTCTGTATATTCATTCATATCTTATTACGCAACTGGCACAAAAAATTTAATAAAATCTTCTTCAGAACTGTATTTTGTAAGCTTTATTTTATTGAATTTTCTTTCGGAAACTTCAATCATAGTTTTATCTACAGTTTCGCCTTTCTTAAAATTTTCGTATTGAAGTTTTCCAGAATCAATTATCTTCTGCTTAAATTCTGGGCACAAACCATTGATGTATTTAGCAAAGAAAGTCCTCAGCGAATTTGCATTGTTATCTTCAGTAAACGCAATTTTTTCATCGCAAACCTTAAGCGGAAGCAGATTTTTCATTAAATAAAGAACAAGCTCTTCTTGTATATCTTCAGGAATCAAAACGCCAGAATGTCCTTTGTGCCAGTCTACATTCGGGAACTTTTTTTCAAGTTCATCTGCACAAAACAGTGGATTATTCCGTCGGTCAACAAGGCAATGAATGCTCATATCTGCATAAAAACGGTTAGTTCCATCCTTGTTTCGCCAGTTAGGAGCTGTATACGGCTCTGTAGTAAAAAGTCCAAAGCCTGAAATTCCATCTTCTTTACCAGTTCCAACCTGAGCAAGAATAAACATATCCCCAGCTTCGAGATCTTCGTAATCGTAAATTGTCCAGTCAAAATCATCAATTGGATCATTGTGCAGATATTCCATCATCGATTCAAAATATTCATATTTCATGGAAAATGACGGATTCCAGCGCAAAATGTATAACTTCATAATTCACACTCCACTAATTCCATTTGTACAACATGAGAATTCCTCTGAATGTCTGCTCAAGAACACGATCGCACTTTGCAACTGGAATAATGCTTTTTTCTGCAGCAGTCATATAGCCTTCGTATTTTGCAAGACGCGCCCAGTTTTCTAAATTTCGCGGAGAAATAACTACATCAAGTTCTTCGGCTTCTATCTTTTTTTGAATTTTATGATAAACACCGATAATTTTGTCTACTACTTTTTTACATTCAGGAACTCGTGCAACAAGCATTCGCTTAATTGACTCATCGCTTAATACTGCAACTTCTATAATTGCGTTAAAACGATTGTACAGAGCCTGATTCAATTCCTTTGTTCCAAAATATCCAAGGTTCATTGTGGCAAAAAAACGGAAATTTTTGTGGCGGTGCACTACTTCACCATTATCAAGACGAACAAAGCCATTATCATCGAGAAGCGAATTTAAGAATGCAAGATACTGTGGTTTTGCAAAATTGATTTCTTCAAAAACTACAGCGCCTCCTTCTCTAATCGCTTTTGTAACATAACTTTCTTTAAAAATAATCTTGTCATCCTGCGGAATAAATTTTCCGAGCACAAATTCATCAAGATTTTCCGTACAGTTGATTGTTTCCATTATCGGAAGTCCAATTGCCTGACAAACAAGTTTACAGCTGATTGTTTTTCCAGTTCCTGCAGGACCATGAAAAAGCGTTGTAAGAACATCGCCACCGGCGATTGCGTTGCAGACAGACCGGAGTTTATTAGGCAAAACAAACTCTTCGGACAGATCCGGAATATATTTTTTCTGCTCTTCAGAAAATTCACAATCGGCAAACTTATTAACTTTTATTTCATCATTTTTATTTAAAGCATTTTTGTTTTCGCGGATTGTTTCGTAGGATGAAGAAAAACTTGTAAAATCAGATTTTTTTATAAAAGGAATTTTTCCATAATTCAAAGTATAGTCATCATTTTTGTGCATCTGATAAATATCTTCGTTCAGGTTTACAAAAGTGTCAGGTTCAGGATTTTCAAGGAATTTTTCCATTATGGTTCTGTATTGAATATTTCTTTCCATTTCGCGAGCCATAAGAATACAGAACGCTGGAAGAAGTTTGTAAAGCAGCTGAATATATTCCATGCTGCCAGGAATTTCTTTTCCGTCTTTATCGTAAGCGGCAACATTAAGATTTTCACCTTTTAAGTAAGCCTTATAAGAAAAAATTTCCGGTTCAAGAATTTTATTTTCGCGGTAATCTTTTGGAATATTAATCTCAAGAAAGAATTCATCTTTATTTTTACTAACCCAGTAATCACCAAGAGGATTTTCACTGTCGCTATTCATAATCGAAGAAAGCATACTTGAAAAAAGAATTACTGCTTCGCCAATTGACTGACAAAGCGTTGTTGTTCCTTTATACGATTGATTACAAGGATGAACATAATATTGAGTAGCATCGCTTAAATGCTTAAATCCAAATCCCTTGTAAATTATTTTTGAATTATTTCGTACTATTTTGAATGCAATTTTAAATAAATTCATTTTCTTCCTCTTCTTCAATTTCTTCTTTGGTGCGGCCAAGCAAACCTTTTTCTTCTGGAGTTACCGTTCTGTTATTTCCATATTCATAAAGATTAGTAGAAGTTCCATTCAAACAAATTAATCTAAGAACAGCTTTTACAGCCCAGCCCTCCCCTATTTCACCTTCGTGGTAATCCAGATCTTTATAAAAGGCGTCGACAAATCGTGGTTCTTCTTTATAAAACTGATTCATCAATGCAATTCTAAAGCCTGTATTTTTTTCAACATCTGGTTCACAAATTTCGTCAGAAACAGATAAACAGCCAGTCATTGAGGCTATTCCATAAAAGTTGTATCTGCCTGTCAACTCAAAATCTTCACAAGGATGATAAACGCCTATATCTTCTGATTCAACACAGGCCTCGGCATTTTCTTCAACTTCATCTTCTACCCAATCAAAAAATTTTCTGGCATCAGCGCCTTTAAGAGTTACGCCTTCATCAAAGTCTTCTGGAACATCAACTGATTCAAGTTCTGCAGCAATCTGATAAATACCTTTTTTTCCGATTGCATATTTATATTTATTTTTTGAATAATCTTTTTCGACAAAAACAAATTCTATTCCAGCTCCGTCTTCTGCATAAATTAAAGCCTGATTATTATCAATTTTTTTTATTTCTGTAACCTTTAATTCAAAAACGCCGGCCTCCAGACTTTTTCCATACATTTGAATTGAACTGGGAAGAATATCTTCTTTTAAATAATATCCAGTTCCATTTCTTTCAAAAACTACACCATTACAGATTTCATAACACTTACCATCAAATACATAAAAACCCTTTAGATCTATTTCTTCCACTTAAAACCTCTCTCTTTTTTATTTTATCACAGTTATAGTTGAATTAAGTTTTATGCTTCATTAAGTTCATAAGCCCATTCGTGATGGGTGAATATTTTCTTTAAGATTACGGTCTTATTTTACAACCTTGCAGTGCCACAGAGTGTCCCTCTATAAGAAAATTTTTAAGTAAAAGAGGAATTTTTTTACATTTATGAAAAAATTAAAAAAGACATTGCGTTGGCAGCAAAAAAACTGGAACAATAAAAAAAGGTAACAGGATTGTAGTAAAGAAACTTTTGAATTTATTTTTAATACGGAATTATCCCTTTTAAGGTAACAACTTTGTAGTAAATCTTTAACAGGATTCCTTTAGATATTAAATAGCCTGAATTTCAAGTTTTATAAACTCTCCATAAAAATTGAATAAAAACCCGACCTTCACGCTACATAAGTTCAAAAAAATATTCTAAAGGTAACAGAATTGTTGTACAAAAAACTTTTGACTTGCCTTTAATGCGAAATAATCCCTGACAAGGTAACAACTTTGTTGTAGAACCGTAGCAGCAGTTCCTTTAGATATTAAACAGCCTGAAATTCAAGTTTTATAAATTCACAATAAAAATTGAATAAAAACTCAACATTCAATCTAAATAAGTTCAAACGAATATTCAAAAGGTAACAGAATTGTAGTATAGAAACTTTTTGATTGATTTGAATACGAAATAATCCCTTACAAAGTAACAACTTTGTAGTAAAACCGCAGAGGAAATTCCTTTAGATATTAAATAGCCTGAAATTCAAGTTTTATAAATTCACAATAAAAATTGAATAAAACCCGGCATTCAATCTACAGAAGGTAAAAAATAAAGGTAACAGTATTGTTGTGCAGAAACTTTCTGATAATTTTTTACCAGAAAAACAATAATTGAAAAGACTCAAATCTGTAATAAAAGAACTTTTAAAAATCAATATTAAGGTAACAAACTTGTAGTAATCAAAGGTAACAGTTTTGTTGTTTTTATCCACAATCTTCTGTGGAAATCTGTCTTAAAAGGTAACAATTTTGTATTAAATTTAAGAAATTCGAATTTTAATTTATTATATAGAAGAAAGTTTAATTCTCTTCTGCTAAGGTAACAACTTTGTAGAAAAAGGTACCAGGATTGTCTTTTTCTACTATTATATCTAATAATTATCTAATAAATTTATAGATCTAATAATAAAACTGTGGAAAATGTGGATAAACATCTTTTTCTACTACAATCTTGTTACCTTCTTTTAATACTACAATACTGTTACCTTTAAATTGTTGAAGTAATTAAAGCATAACGAGTATCGTTTTTTAAAACAGGTGTTGGACTTTTGAATAACGTAATTCCGGTTCCTTCGTTTAAGTCAATTTTTAATTC
>CAVKVK010000015.1:0-29852 GCA_963659855.1 Parabacteroides distasonis
GATCCGAAAAAAGATGTAAAAAAGGCTCAGGAAAAAGCTGAAAAAGCAGGAAAAACCTGGACAGAAGCTGACGCAGAAAAGTTCATTAACGGCAAAAACCGCATGAAGCCTGTTGTTGAATATTTTGCTTCAAAACTCGGAAAGCCAGTTACATTCTTGCCGGACGCTCTTGGACAGAAGGCTGCAATTGACGCTCTTTCAGAAGGCGCTGTTGCAATGCTCGAAAACGTCCGCTTCCATAAAGAAGAAACTTCAAAAGATCCTGCTGAACGCGATGTTATGGCAAAAGAGCTTGCTTCTTACGGCGACATTTTTGTAAACGACGCTTTTGGAACTGCTCACCGCGACCAGGCTTCTACAGCTTCAATCGCAAAATTTATGCCTGTTCCTTCTGTTGGCGGCTTCCTTATGGAAAAAGAAGTTAAATACATTCAGCCAATGGTAGAAAATCCTCCAAAACCACAGGTTGCAATTATCGGTGGCGCAAAGGTTTCTTCAAAAATCGCTGTTCTTGAGTCACTTTTGAAAAACGCTTCTGCATTGATTATCGGTGGCGGAATGGCTTACACATTCCTTAAGGCGCAGGGACACAAAGTCGGAATCTCTTTGGTTGAAGACGATTTTATTGACACAGCTAAAAAGCTTCTTTCAGATGCACAGGCAAAAGGCGTAAAGATTGTTCTTCCTGTTGACCATGTTGCTGCAGACAAGTTTGACGCAAATGCTACTCCGGTTGCAGTTGACGGCGTTGATATTCCAGACAACCTTATGGCAATGGATGTTGGTCCAAAGACAATCGAGCTTTACAAGGAAGTTCTTTCTACAGCAAAATCTGTTGTATGGAACGGACCTGTCGGCGTATTTGAATTTGATGCATTCGCAAAAGGAACTGCAACAGTTGCCCAGCTGGTAGCAGACGCAACCGGACGCGGCGCAATGACTGTTGTTGGTGGCGGAGACTCTGTTGCCGCAGTAAACAAATTCCACCTTGCAGACAAAATGAGCCACGTTTCAACAGGCGGCGGTGCTTCGCTTGAATTCCTCGAAGGAAAAACATTGCCTGGTATTGCAATCCTGGCTACAAAATAAGCAAACACGGTGGTTGATTGCACATACTCGGTGTTTGAATCACTTGTTTTTTTGAGCGCCACGGATAGCGCATAGAGACAATTGACCGCAAGAAATGCATTTGCATTTCTTGTCGCGACAGGATGTCGCATAACCACCAGTAAATGCTGTTTATTTTACAAAAACGTCATCTTTAGAAGTGCTGAATTGAACGGCGCTCCAACATAGATGACGTTTTTTTTTATTTTTATAATTTTCTTTAACTACTTTCCTTTGATTTTTTGACATATAAACAGATAAATATTAAAATCAAAATACGTTTTTAGTAAAACCTTGTTTTGACGGTGTTTAGCGTTCGATAACCGACACAAAAAACAATGTTTTTACTCTACAAAAATTTAACGATTATCCAATGGGGGAATATTTTATTATGCGCACAACTTATGTAGCTGGAAACTGGAAGATGAATATGGACAAAAACAGTTCAATTTCTCTTGTAAAGGAATTGGTTGAACAGCTTAAAGACTGCAAAAATAAAATAATGATAGCTCCTCCTTCTGTTTATCTTGATTCTGTTTCGCAGATTGTAAAAGGAAGCAATATTCTTCTTGGTGCACAAAACTGTGCCGCAACTGACAACGGAGCCCACACTGGTGAAATTTCTGTAAGCATGTTAAAAGATCTTGGAGTTCAGGTTGTAATTCTTGGACATTCTGAACGTCGTTATGAGTTTGGTGAATGTGATGAACTTATAAATATGAAAGTTCTTCGTGCTCTTGCTGCAGGTCTTGATGTAATTATCTGCATTGGAGAACTTTTGGCTCAGCGCGAAGTTGGACGTGCAGAAAAAGTATGCGAACGTCAGTTGAATTCTGCATTGATGGGAGTTTCTAAAGAACAACTGGAACACGTAACAATTGCCTATGAACCTGTCTGGGCAATTGGAACAGGAAAAACTGCCACCCCAGATGATGCTCAGCAGATTCATTCTTATGCACGCAAGGTAATTGCAAAAATGTACGATCAGGAAGCTGCCGATAATATTATTATTCAATACGGTGGTTCTATGAATGTAAAAAATTATAAGGAACTGCTTGCCCAGAAAGATGTTGACGGCGGACTCATTGGCGGAGCTTCGCTAAAGGCAGAAACATTTATTCCAATTTGTAACGGCTAATATTAGTTTTTTTCTTTCTTTTTTTTTCTCATAAATCGACCTCGTTAGGTGTTAAAAAGGCACTGACGAGGTTTTTAGTTTTGATAATTTCTTTCTATACTCTATATGTTCAAATTGACATTTTTTAGCTGATTCAATAGTATAAGGGCATATTTTAGAAACGGGTGGGGAGCTCCCCCGTGTTTTGGAGAAATTAAATGAAAGTTGTTTTGTTGGTAGCATTTGTAATTATCTGTGCGCTTCTTGTTGTTTTGGTTCTTGTTCAGGACGAAAATAACAGCGGAATGGGTGGTCTTTTAAGTGGCGGTAACTCTGCTGCATTTGGTTCACATTCTGCGTCAATTCTTACAAAAACGACAGTAGTTCTTGCTATTCTTTTCTTTGTTGTAACTTTGGCTCTTGCAAAAGTTCTTCCTTCTAAAAAGGTTTCTTCCGATGCAGATTTATTAAAAGCTGCTCAGACTGAAGGAAAGGTTGCTGCAGAAGAAACACCTGCAGAAACAGAAAGCGTTACAACTGAAAATTCAGAATGGTGGAAGGCTGAAGTTCCTGCTGCTGAATAAAAACAACCTGAATATTTAAAAATATTATGGTTTCTTTGGCTTTTAGGGTTAATTTTGAAGAAACCAAAGGGGATACGTAATGGTTCTTGAGAATGTTTTCACAAAGGAAAGTATCATTATTGATCTGGAGAGTGTAGAAAAAGACGAATTGTTTGAAGAGATGGTAGAAGCTCTTCATTCCTTACATCCTGAACTGGATAGAGCAGAAGCCCTTTCTGCTCTTGAAGAACGGGAATCTCAAATGAGTACTGGAATTGGTCACTTTGTTGCAGTGCCTCATGCTTTTGTTCCTTCCTTAAAAGATACAATTGGAGTTGTTGGAATCAGTCGTGGCGGTATCGATTACGAAGCCCTCGACAATGCTCCTGTTCACGTTGTGTTTATGCTTCTTGCTGGTAAAAATCAGACAGAAAAACATGTACAGATTTTAAAATCACTGGCTATCTTGATTCAAAAAGACGGCTTTGTAGAAAAGCTAGTTTCATGTAAATCTCAGACTGAAGCATATAATTTGATCGTACAGTCTGAAGAGGCTGTTTGAGGCAGGTAGAATATGGCAATGGCAGAAAACGACTCAAAAGTAATTGAACATCTTCTTGAAGTTGAATCGGTAGCTTCTTCTTATACAAACGATGCAAATGCAGAAGCTACAAAAATCCTTAATGCAGCCAAAGCAAAGGCTGATCAGGAATATCTTTCTAAAGTTTCAGAAAAAACTACTGAACTTGAAAAGGCTTTTGAAGAAGATTCAGCAAAAATAAAAGAAAAGGTTTCTTCAGAAATCAGTTCTTATAAAGAATCTATTACTAAGTCGACCCAGGACACTGTTGCTTTTAACAGCCTTATGGATCGTCTCGTTCTAAAAAAATAGGTGGCGGTGCGGTATGATGGATAAATCTGCTGCAGATGCTTACGTCTATGCAAAAGTTTCCGGAATGCTCTCTCATTCGTATTCTGGAAAAAATGCTGAAAAGCTTTATTCTGCAAAAACTTTAACTGAACTTTACAGCCTTCTTTTTGGTGGTGAAGTTCCGGCTGTTCCAGAAAATATGCTGGCAAAAGTAATTGAAGAAAAAGCTGTCCGCAATTTTGTAGACGAATATTGTCAGCTTGTGGAATGTTATACTGCTCCACAAAAAGTTCTTGTAACTCTCCTTCAATCTTATGATTACAGCAATTTAAAGACGATTGCAGGTGCGCTTTGCATTAAGGAAAGCTCATGCCCGGATATTCTTGAATTGGGTAAGTATTCACTTCTTAATTGCAAAAACTGGCCTGATATTGCAAAAATTACTGCTGGTTCTGAACTTTCGTGGTATAACAAGGTTCCAGATATTGCCGAACAGCAGGCAATGGATACAAAACTTGACTTTCAGTATCTGCGAAAATTATGGCAAGATGTTTGTACAGTTGAACAAAGTGTAAGATCTCAACTTGAATCACTTGTTGCTTTGGAAATTCAATTTCGTAATATTGTCTGGGCTATGCGCCTTAAGGTTTATTACAAAATGAATAGTGATTCAATTAAAGAAAAACTCTTTTTTGAAAGTTCAAATTTTAGTTCTCATGATATTTTTGCCGGAGAGGCGTTAAAAATTCTTGAAAAAGATTTTTCAAGTTATGATGACTGGAAAAACTGGAAATTCTCTCAGCATTTAAACCCTCACGAAGAAGGTGTAATTTGGGAAATTGATCCTCGCTGGATCGAAAATTCTTTCCGTTCTGTTTTAATGAAAAAATATTCAACGATTTTTCATAAATATCCTCTTACTTCTTTGGCATTGGTGTGCTTCTTTAAAATAAAACAAAATGAAATTGACAATATACGCCGTGTTACAGAAGGCTTAAGGCTTGGGGGTGAATAATGGCAAAAACTGCTAAAATGCGTCTTGTTGAACTTATGGTTTTAAAACAGGACATTGATGAAGTTGTTGAATTTCTAGGAAAAAAAGGAAATTTTCAGTTTCAGCAGCATTTGGAACTTGATCACAATGCACCAAATGCTGACGAGCAGACACTTGCTCAACTTAAAAATGTCCGCTCTTTTTTGAATTTGCCGGATATTACGACAGAAGATTTAAAGAATTCAACCCGTCCTTCTGATTATGAGCGTGTTTTATGCCAGAAATTCCTTTATACAATTGATGTTCTTCAGAAAAAAGAACGCAATGCAGAAGATGAATTAAAACGCACCCAGGACGCTTACAACGAAGCTCTTTCGTTTTCTAATCTTAAGGTTCCTTATTCGGAACTTGAACATTTGTCGTTCCTTTCGCTTAGAATCGGAAAAATTGATCCTTCAACTTTTGATTCTTTGGTGGAAGCAGTTGGACAGCGTGCTGTAATTGTTCCGCTTGGTGCTGACAAAACCAGAATTCTTGCAGCAACTTCTAAAAAAGGACGCTTTGCACTTGATTCAGAATTAAAAAAGAACGGTTTTGTAAATATGGAAATTCCGAGCGACTTTAAAGGCGTTCCGGACGATGTTCTTTTGAGTTTAAAAAATCAGGCTAAAGATTGCGAAAAAGTTTTTGCTGATATTGAAGACGAAAAACATAATGTTGCAAAAACTCACGCAGATTTGCTTAAAAAATTCTTATGTCAGTTTTCGATTGCTTCTCAGATTAAACTTCTCGAAAACAGCCTTGAGTCAACAGATCTCGTTTATCGTTTAACCGGCTGGATTCCGGAAAGTGACTGCCACTCTATGATGACAGATTTGGACAAAATTTCAGAAGGCAGAATTGCAATCAGACTTTTTGAACCAAACGAAGTTCCTTCCGTACGCGACGGAGAAGAAAAAGTTCCTGTAAAACTGCATCATGGAAAATTGATCGGTTCTTTTGAACGCATGATTTTCAGTTATGGTTCTCCGGCTTACGGCACAATCGATCCGACTCCTTTTGTTGCTCTGTTCTTTACACTTTTGTTTGGAATTATGTTTGGAGACGCAGGTCAGGGATTTGTATTCCTTCTGCTTGGAATTTTGATGTCTGCAAAAGTTGTAAAAATCGGCAACTGGAATAAGTTTGCTCCGATTTTTATGGCAATTGGCTGTTCAAGTATGATAATGGGCTTTCTTACCGGCGAATTCTTTGCAACTCAAGGAATTATGAAGCCTGTTTCTATGTTTGTTACAGGACTTTTTGGTGAACCCCATTATCCGATTCTCGAAATGAAATTCTGGGAATCTTCTAACGCAATCGGAATTATCTTTGGAATTTTTGGTTTTACGCTGGCTGTAGGATTCTGCATTAACTCAATTGGTCTTTTAATAAATATCATCAATAAGTTTGCAAGCAAAAAGTATGGTAGTGCAATCTTTGGTAAAACAGGAATTGCCGGAGCGCTCTGGTTCTGGTATGTAGTTGCTTTTGCTTTGAGAATTGCTTTCCTGCATCATTCACCAAATACTTTTGACTGGTGTTTTATTGCAGTTACTTTGTTCTTTGCAGCATTTGGTGAACCTTTTGAACGCCTGTTTGACGGTGAACGCCCTGTAATTGAAGGCGGACTTGGCGGTGTAATAATCAGCGGAGCGGTTGAATTGATTGAAGTAATTTCTTCTTATCTTTCAAATTCAATCAGCTTTGTTCGTGTTGGTGCATTTGCCTTAGCCCACGCTGTTCTTGGTTTTATTATTGAAAAAATGTGCAGTATTGCTCCTGCTGGAGTTGCACAGCTTTTGATTTTAATTGTTGGAAACGGAATTGTTGTTGTACTCGAAGGAATGATTGTTGCAATTCAGGTTATTCGTCTTCAGTATTACGAATTCTTCTCTAAATTCTTTAATGAAACGGGAAAGGAATTTGTTCCTTTTGCGTTTGAATATAATAAATAAATTTTTTGTGAGGTAAAAATATGAACAAAAAAGTTATTGCTATGGTTGCTGCTTTACTTTGTTTTACAGTAGCAGGTTTATTTGCACAGGAAAATGAAGTTCCTGCTGCAAGTTCACAGACAGTAGCTGAAGCTCAGGCTACACAGGTTCAGTCAGAAAGTGCTGCTGGTGCTCTCAAGTATGTTGCTGCTGCTTTTGCAGTTGCATTGGCTTGTATTGCCGGCGGTATTGCTGTAGGAAAAATCGGTGCAGCTGCCATGGGTGCAATGAGTGAAAACGCTGAACTTTCAGGAAAGGCTCTTCCGTTCGTAGGTCTTGCAGAAGGTATCTGTCTTTGGGGATTCCTTGTAGCACTTTTAATTATCATTCTCTAAATCAAATTCGATAAAAATTATGGAATACTTTACGATTGCCCAGAGGGAACTTGTTCTTGCTTTTAAGCTCGTTGGAGTTGAAGGCGCAGTTGCCCTTAACAGAAAAGAAGCTCTCGATGCTTTTAACCGCGTAACTGGTCGTGGCGGCGAGAACTCTCTGCCTGTTGCTGAGCGTCCAAAGGTTTTGATTTTGTCAGAAGATGTTTCTGCTATGCTGGAAGATGAAGTTCTGGCCTGGCAGAAAGGTGCACAATTTCCGCTTATTGTTGAAATTCCACCGTTGAACGGACATTTGCAGGGAAAAAAATCCCTTACAGATTCAATCCGCGAAGCTGTTGGTATTTCCGTATAAGGAAAAAGAGGAAAAAAATGGAAGAACTTAGATCAACTGAAATACTCGATAAAGAAATTGAAGCTGATGCTCAGAAAAAAGCAAAAAAAATTCTTGACAAGGCAGAACGTGAGGCACAGGCTGTTGCAGCAGGTGTTGAAGAGCGTGTAAAAAAAGCAGTTGAGGAAAAATCAGCCTCATTAAAAAATAAACTTTCCCAGTTGCAGAACAATGCGGGAGCTTACATTCCTCTTGAAAAAGAAAGATTCCTTGTTTCTTTCTATGATGAACAGGTTTGCAAGGCTATGAACGCTTATTTTAATTCAATTGGAAAAGAAAAACGTCTTTCCCTGCTTGAAGACAAGCTTGAGCAGTGCAAGTCTGCAATAAATGATAAGAAAATTACTGTAAAATATTTTGGCGGACTTGAAGAAGTTGACGCTAAAAAGGTTGCAGAAAAAATAGTCGACAAAAATATCAGCAGGTACGAATCAGTCAAATTTGAAAAGAGTGGAGAAGAAGCTGTAAAAGGTAACGAAATCCACGAAGGAATGATTCTTAAAAGCGATGATAACTCCGTACTTATCCGTCTTACAATGGACGAAATTGTGCGTGAATTAAAAGATAAATATTCATACGAACTCTCATCAACTCTGTTCGGAGGAAGGCTCCCAGAATGATAAAAGGAAAAATTACTAGAATTTCAGGTCCTATTGTTTATGCACAGGGACTTGAAGGCTGCGGTCTTTATGATGTTGTTGATGTAGGCGAAAAGAAAATTATTGGCGAAATTATTCGTCAGAATAAAGACGTTGCAACAATTCAGGTTTACGAAGACGACACTGGAATGAAAATCGGGGAGGAAGTTGTTTCTAACGAAAGACCTCTTTCTTTGCGCCTTGGTCCTGGACTTGTAGGAACCATTTACGATGGTATTCAACGTCCTTTGGAAACTATGTACAAGGAAACAGGAGCTTTTCTTGTTCCTGGTCACAGAAGCGAACCTATTGATGCATCTAAAGTCTGGCATTTTGATGCTGGCGAAGGTGTAAAAGAAGGAACTGCAATAAAACCTGGCTTTGTTCTTGGAACTGTTCAGGAAACTCAGTCAATTCTGCATAAGATTATGGTTCCTCCGACTGTCCGTGGTCGTGTGCTTGTTTCTTTTAAGGGAAGCGGCGACTACACAATTGACGACGTAATTGCAAAAACTGAACTGGACGAAGAAATCAGAATGAGCCACTACTGGTCGTTGCGTAATCCTCGTCCTTTTACACAAAAACTTACTGTAAGCCAGCCTCTCGTAACTGGCCAGCGTGTAATTGACGTTTTCTTTCCACTTTCTAAAGGTGGAACTGCAGCAATCCCTGGTGGATTTGGTACAGGAAAAACAATGACACAGCACGCCATTGCAAAATGGTGCGATGCAGACTTAATCGTTTACATTGGTTGTGGTGAACGTGGTAACGAAATGACAGACGTTCTTACCGAATTCCCGAGTTTGATTGACCCGAGAACCGGTCGTTCCCTTATGGAAAGAACTATTCTTATTGCTAATACTTCTAACATGCCTGTTGCTGCCCGTGAAGTTTCGCTTTATGCCGGAATTACTCTTGCTGAGTATTACCGCGATATGGGAATGCACGTTGCAATCATGGCAGACTCGACTTCGCGCTGGGCAGAAGCTTTGCGTGAACTTTCTGGACGTATGGAAGAAATGCCGGCAGAAGAAGGATTCCCTGCATATTTGCCAAGCCGCCTTGCTTCGTTCTACGAAAGAGCAGGCCGCGTAACTGCGTTGTGCGGGCAGGAAGGTTCTGTTTCTGTAATTGGAGCTGTTTCGCCTCCAGGCGGAGACTTTTCTGAACCTGTAACACAGCATACAAAACGCTTTATCCGCTGTTTCTGGGCTCTCGACCGCGAACTTGCAAATTCCCGCCATTATCCTGCAATCGGCTGGATTGATTCTTATTCTGAATATGCTGATGAAGTAAAAGGCTGGTGGGATAAACTTGACCCTCGCTGGGCAAAAGTAAGACTCGAAGCTCTCGAACTTCTTAAAAAAGAACAGAAATTGCAGTCAATTGTTCGTCTGATTGGACCAGATGCTCTGCCAGACTATGAAAGAATTATTCTTATTGTTGCAGATATGATTAAAAACGGATTCCTGCAGCAGAATGCTTTTGATGCAATTGACGTTTATTCTGTTCCAGAAAAACAGATTCAGATTTTGCTTTTGATGATGCAGTTTTACACAAGAGGCGCTGCAGTAATTAAGGCTGGAGCTCCGCTTGCAAAGGTAAATGCACTTCCAATTAAGGAAGAAATTGTACGTCTTAAGACAACTGTTCCAAACGACAAACTTGAAATGATAAAAGACACAGAAAGTCGTTTTGAAGAACAGATGGGCGAACTTGAGAGAATGTACGCAAAAGTATAAAAAAAGCCGGGCGTTGCACCCTGGCGCTTGAAGGGTGCAGAGTGGGGTATGTGAGCAACGAAGTGCGAACCAGGGGAGAGACTTCTCCCCTCAAAATGTGCTTTATTGCAGATATTTGGAGTAAAAAATGAAAGGCGTAGAATATAAAGGACTTAATTCGATTGACGGTCCTATTGTTGTGGTAAAACGCAGCGAGAACATTTTTTATAATGAAATTGTATATGTTCGTGACCGAAATGGTGAAAAGAAAACTGGACGTGTAATTGATTTGAATGAAAATTCGGCAATTGTTCAGATTTTTGGAACTACGACAGGACTTGACCTTAACGAAACTTCTGTTGAATTTCTTGAAGAACCAATGGAACTTCGCGTTGGTGAAGGTCTTTTGGGACGTATTTTTAACGGTCTTGGTGAGCCAATCGACGGACTCCCGCCAATTGTTTCTTCTAAAAAAATTGATGTAAACGGAATGCCGATGAACCCGTTTGCCCGTGTTTATCCGAGAGACTTTATTCAGACTGGAATTTCGTCTATCGACGGTATGAACACTTTGATTCGTGGACAGAAGCTTCCGATTTTTTCTGGAAACGGACTTCCACACAACCGTCTTGCAGCTCAGATTATTCGTCAGGCAAAAATCCGCAATTCTGATGAACAGTTTGTAATGGTTTTTGCAGGAATGGGTATTAAATACGACCAGGCACAGTTCTTTATCAATTCTTTTGAAGAGAGCGGTGTATTGTCTAAGGTTGTAATGTTCCAGTCTCTGGCTGATGCGCCTTCTATTGAACGTATCATTACACCTCGTTGTGCTCTTACTGCAGCTGAATATCTTGCATTTGAAAAAGGAATGCACGTTCTGGTTGTAATGACAGATATGACAAACTACTGCGAAGCCTTGCGTGAAATTTCTACAACTCGTGGTGAAGTTCCTGGACGTAAAGGTTACCCTGGATACCTGTATTCTGACCTTGCAGAACTTTATGAACGTGCAGGAAAGGTTAAGGGTTCAAAGGGCTCTATTACGCAGATTCCTATTTTAACAATGCCGAACGATGATATTTCGCACCCGATTCCTGACCTTACTGGTTATATTACAGAAGGACAGATTGTATTGAGCCGCGAACTTAGCCAGAGTGGCGTTTATCCGCCGGTAAGTGCATTGCCAAGCCTTAGCCGTTTGATGAAAGACGGTATTGGCGATGGAATGACACGCGAAGATCATTCAAGTGTTTCGAGCCAGTTGTTTGCTTCTTATTCAAAAGTAAAATCAATTCGTTCTCTTGCCGCAATTATTGGTGAAGAAGAATTGAGTGCTGTTGATAAGCAGTATCTGGCATTTGGAGATGCAATTGAATCTCAGTTCTTCTCTCAGGGCGAATACGAAAACCGTTCAATTGAAGAAACCCTTGATTTGGGCTGGAAACTCCTTAAGCTTCTTCCGCAGAATGAACTTTACAGAATCAAGCCGGAGTTTATTGCAAAGTATCTTCCAAAGGATGAAGAGCAGAACTAATGGCAAAGTTAAATATTGCACCGACAAAATCGAATCTTCTCTCTGTAAAAGAACAGCTTGCGTCTGCACAGAACGGATACGATTTGCTTGAGCAAAAACGCGAAATTCTAGTAATGGAACTCATGCACATGGTTGAGCGTGTAAAACTTCTGGAAACTGAGCTGGACAAGCAGTATGCAAAAGCTTATCCGGCTTTAAGAAACATGCTCAAGATTGTAGGTGGCGACCGTGTTGAGCGAATTGCTCACGCTGTTAAGTATGACTTTAACATGAAAGAAAAAACTATTACTGCCGGTGGAATGTCGTTCAGCTCGATTGATGTTGAACTTCCGCAGCAGCAGCTCTTTTATTCTTTTATGGAAAGTTTTGCCGACAGTGATAAAGTCATGGTAGAATTCTTTAACCTGTTAAAGCTGCTTACAAACATGGCGAGTATCCGTACAGTTGCATGGCGGCTTGCAGGTGAAGTTAAGAAAACTCAGCGGCGTGTTAATGCTCTCGATAAAATGGTTATTCCTCAGACAAGGGAAACCAAAACATACATTGAGAGTGTTCTCGAAGAACGTGAACGGGAAAATACTTTCGTTCTAAAATCGTTGAAAAACAGGAAGTCATAATGCTAAAGCCTTTAATTCAAAAAATTGTAGTGGCCATTAACGGCTCGGAACAGTCGCTTCATGCGGCAATGTATGCAATACTGATGGCAAAGCAGTATAAATGTGCACTTAAGGTTGTATACGTTGTTGATACAGCTGCCTTGAAATTCCTGAATATGAGCAAGTTCTTCTTAAAAGACGAAAGCCAGAAATACGAAGACAATCTTGTTCATGACGGAGAGAAATATCTTGAGCAGGTTGTAACACTTGCAAAAGTAAAAGGCGTAAAAATTGAATCAGAACTGCGCAAAGGAAGTCCTTGGGCAGAAATCCTTCGTGTAAGCGATGAGTTTAAAGCCGATTTAATTCTTCTTGGCGGAAAGGAACATACAAACAGTTCACTTGCAAGCGATGCAGTGCACGACAGGGCAAGTTCAACAAATATGGAAATTGTTGGAAATGCAAACTGCAACGTTCTTGTAGTTCGTCAAAAAGAAATTGAAAAACTATTCAAAATCGGTTAATACGAAAATCCTGGGACATTTGTTCTGGGATTTTTTTTACTTCTGGCGGAATTTTACAGTCTCTTCCTTAATTGTGCAAAAAAGTGAATATGAATATAATTGAAAAATCGTGGAAGACTGCTACAAGATTTTAGGAGTACGGCGCGGGGCAACCGCAGCAGAAATTCGCCGTGCTTACCGGTTAAAAGCTAAACAACTTCATCCAGACATAGGTGGTGCCACTGCTGACGAAGAAGCGTTCAGACAGCTTGTAAAGGCTTATGAAATTTTGTCGGATGTAAGACAGCGCGCTCTCTTTGACGAATCATGGTTTTTTAAAAATCGGGATAAGGCTTACCGCAGTACAAATTCTTTTGACTATCGTACCTGGCTTTTGTCGCGGACAGACGCAGAAAGCAAGGCTAAACTCATTTTTTTTGATCTTTTGCATGGAAGGGAAGACGATTCTGTAAGAGAGTTTATCGAAGCATGCAAAAACAGTGCAAAATTTAAGCTTTCTGACTGGTTTACCCGCGAAGACTTTATGGATTATGGATTTATTCTTTGTGAAGAACTTGTTTTACGCGAAGAATTTTACGATGCCTTTGTGCTTTTAGAACAGATAATCCGGATGGAATACAGTTTTTCGTATTTTCGTCTGTTTTTTCCGGAAGTTATGGAACTTGCGCGTTCAATATTAAAATATCGTCTCGAAGGAAAGGTTGAAGATGAACTTTGTCTTGACGCCTGGGAACGCGCCTTGGAATTGAATTTTGGAAACAGAGACGATGCATTTTTTTTACAGAAAATGGCAGCAGTTTACCGCAGAATCGGGGACGAACGTACTGCAAGAATCTGCGAAGAAGAAGCTGTAAGAATAAAATAGAATTACGCTAAAAATTAAAACAGTCAATAGAGGAAAATATATATGATTCGTTTAAAGAATGAAAAAGAAATCGATGGAATCCGCAAAAGTTGTCATGCTCTTGCAGATTTATTTAGAGAAGTTGTTCCACAGGTTGAACCTGGAATGAGTACAAAAGATGTTGATGATCTTGTTGTAAAATTTATAAAAAAAATCGGTGGAACTCCTGCATGGTACAAGGAGAATTTTGCCGGAGCTGCATGTATAAGCATTAACGAGCAGGTAATTCACGGAATTCCTTCAAAAAAGAAGATAATCCACGACGGAGATCTGGTTTCTCTTGATATAGGAATTGACCTTGACGGATATTTTTCTGATTCCTGCCACACTGTTCAGGTTGGAAATGTAAAAAGTGAATATAAAAAACTTGTTCAGGCAACGCGCGAAAGCTTAAAAGCAGGAATTGCCGCCTGTGTTGCCGGCAACAGAATCCGCGATATTTCTAATGCTGTAAATGACGTTGCAAACGGAAAGTACGGTTATGGCGTTGTTTATGATTATTGCGGACACGGCGTTGGTTTAGACGTGCACGAAGATCCAAGCATTCCAAACTGCCCGATGGGCGGTCCAAATCCGCGTATACAGCCTGGAATGGTTCTTGCAATTGAACCAATGATAAATATTGGCACGGCAGATGTTCACACTGCAAATGACGGCTGGACTGTAATTACGGACGACGGAAAATGGAGCTGCCACGAAGAACACACAGTTGCTGTTTTTGAAGATCATACAGAAGTTTTAACACTCTGTGATGATTTAGTCTGTTAAGGCTTAGCGCTGGGAGCCCCGAAGTTACCAGCGCTTTTGCGCTGGTAATGAGCGGTAGCGAAGGGCGGACATAGCGACGGCGCCTGCGCCGTAAGCCCCGTTTTATTCTTATCTATTTTTTCTTAATTCCTTTCTTTTTGTAACTATCTTAAAAAATCGTGATTATATTTATAAATAACTGATCTTAACTTTAAGAATAACCTGGAGGTTTAGTATATGAAAAATATGACATCAAAAATTGTTTGCGGAGTGTCCGCGGCGGCTCTTGCTTTTGCTGCCGTAAGTTTTTCTTGTAGTCGTGTAAGGGTTGAAGGTTCTGCCGACACAGTTTATGCAGAAACAAAAAGTGCGGTTGCAATTCCGTCGGAAAGCTTAAAAGTTGTTGAAGCATTGCAGAATTCATTTAATTCAATTTCTGAAGGCGTGCTTCCTTCTGTTGTAGAAATTGATGTTACAGAAAAAACTACTGTTACTCAGATGAATCCTTTTGAAGACCTTCCGTTCTGGTTTTTTGGAAATCCAAACGGTGACAGCGACAAAAAGGGCAGAACCCGCGAATACGAACAGAAAGGACTTGGTTCCGGCGTAATTGTAAAACGAACCGGAAACACGGTTTATGTTTTAACGAACAACCACGTTGCCGGAAAGGCTACAAAAATTACTGTTAACCTTAACGATGGCCAAAAATTTGATGCAAAACTTGTTGGGGCTGACGAACGTTCTGACATTGCACTTGTTTCTTTTGAAGCTAAAAAAGATTCTAATATTGTTGTTGCAGCCCTTGGCGACAGCGATAACGTAAAAGTCGGCGACATTGTTCTTGCAATGGGCGCTCCGCTTGGATACAGTCAGTCGGTAACTCAGGGAATTGTAAGTGCAACTGGTCGTTCTGGAGATCAGATTGGAAATATGAACGATTTTATCCAGACTGATGCTGCAATTAATCAGGGAAACTCTGGTGGTCCGCTCGTAAATATTTATGGTGAAGTAATTGGAATTAATACCTGGATTGCAAGTTCCAGCGGTGGAAGCCAGGGATTGGGATTTTCTCTGCCAATAAATTCTCTTAAAAAATCTATTGAAGATTTTATTTCCAGCGGAAAAATTACTTACGGCTGGCTTGGTGTAAGCCTGCTTGACGTAAAAGATGAATATAAAAAAGAACTTGGAGTTGAAGGAAAGAACGGCGCTCTTGCTTCTCAGATTTTCTTAGATTCTCCGGGACATAAGGGTGGAATGCAGGCCGGCGACTTTATTATTGAAGTAAACGGAAAAACTATTAAAAACCAGACTGAACTTATGAGAGAAGTCGGCTACCTGCCTGCTGGAAAAAATGCTTCGTTTAAGGTTATCCGCAATGGAAAAACCGTTGACCTTACTGTAAAGATTGAAGAGCGCACTGAAAAAGTTACAAATGATAACTCAAAACTCTGGCCTGGATTTATTGCTTCTCCACTTACAGACGATGTTAAAAAAGAATTGAATATTGAAAATTCAAAAGTTAAAGGTGTTGTCGTAATGAATGTTCTTGAAAAATCTCCTGCTGCTGCAATGAGAATTCAAAACGGAGACATTATTACTGCCGTAAACGACAAAAAAGTTTCTAATATTCAGGAATTTTATGACGCATTGAATATTAATTCCAAACGTGAAATCTGGTTTGATGTTTATAACGACGGACACACTTTAAGCACAAGCCATTATAAGTTTTAAGCAAGCGATACGATAAAAGCGGCGCCGGACACGACGGGCTTTAGTTGCCGGATTTTTCCGGCAATGAGCGCGAGCGAACCCAGAGTGGCCGGTTCGTAAAAAAAGCAAAGCGCAGTTCTGTAAAAGAGTTGTTTTTCAGGGAAGATGACGCCTGAAAAAAAACTAAAGAACTGCGTTTTTTGTTTATTGACCAATTTTAAATAAATTTGATAAAATCTGTTACTCATATTTTTATAATTTAGTCGTTAGAGTTTCCGTTACACTTTGCGACGTAGAAGAGGTATTTTAATGTACGCACTTTTTGAATATAAAGGTAAACAGTACAAGGCTGAAAAAGATGCCCTCATTCAGGTTGACAAAATCGACGCTGAAGAAGGTGCAAAAATCACAATCGATTCAGTTCTTTTGGTTAGCGATGGTGACAATGTAAAAGTTGGTACTCCATACGTTAGTGGTGCAAAAGTAGAAGTAGAAGTTGCAGACAGCTTCCGCGATAAAAAAGTTCTTGTTTATAAGTACAAGAGCAAGAAAGATTATCACCGCCTTATCGGACACAGACAGGAATACACAAATGTTCGTGTTAAGGACATTATAGGCTAATAAAAGTCTATGACAGCAGTAACACTTTTGACTGGCAAAGACGGTGTGTTAAAGAATTGTAAAGCTAACGGACATGCTGATTTTTCTAGGAAAGGAAGTGATATAGTCTGTTCAGCAATAACGATATTGCTAAAAACAGCTATAAAAGTTCTTTCACAGAATGATGGAGTTACATTAAAAGCTGATATGTCTTCCCGCGGAAATCTCGCATTTTGCGTGGAAGCCACAAAAGACACTCCGGAAACGGCAGATTGTCTAAAATATACGGCAGATTTTTTGAGGGCTGGTTTTGAATCGCTTTCAAAAGAATATCCGAAAAATATAAGTTTTGAAGAAATTGCCGGAGCGGGAAATAAAAATTGATAATTTGAGCGGAGGCTTACTATGGGACGCAGTAAAGGTGGTAGCGGCGCAAAAAACGGTCGCGATTCAAATCCAAAACACTTGGGCGTTAAAGTATACGGTGGACAGGCTATTACAGCTGGTTCAATCATTATCAAACAGCGCGGAACAAAAATCTTCCCTGGCGACAATGTAAAAAAAGCTGGAGACGATTCTCTGTTTGCAACAGCTGACGGTGTAGTTCTTTTCAATGAACGCAACAACAGAAAATATGCAAATGTTGTTGTAGCAGCAGAAGAAAAGAAACCTGCTAAAAAGGCAGCAAAAAAAGAAGCTGCTCCAAAAGCTGAATAAATTACTTTAATAGTTGAATAAACTTGATCGAGCCCGGATTTCAGTTTACTGTGTCCGGGTTTTTTAATATGTATGGCTGAATTGCAGGAGGTGTAAAAATGAATTTATTTGCCGACGAAGCTGTGATTGAGTGTCAGGCAGGAAAAGGCGGAAACGGTTGTATTTCGTTTCGACGTGAAAAATATATTCCACGAGGTGGCCCAAACGGTGGTGACGGTGGAGACGGCGGTAATGTAATTTTTATTTGCAGGCGCAATGTGCGCACTCTTGCAAATATCCGCTATAAACATTTTTTCAGGGCAAAGTCTGGCGGAGACGGACAGGGCTGGAATAAGTACGGCCGTGACGGAGAAGATATAGAAATTGCCGTTCCTCCAGGAACTGCAATCCGTGATTTTGAAACAAACGAACTCTTAAAAGAATTTACAGTCGAATCTGAAGAAGATCAGTTTGTTGCCTGCAAAGGTGGAAACGGTGGCTGGGGAAACGTTCACTTTAAAACTCCGACAAATCAGGCCCCGCGCATTGCAAATAAAGGTCAGGAAGGTGAATACAAAAAACTTCGCCTTGAACTGAGCATTATGGCGGATATTGGTCTGGTCGGATTTCCAAATGCAGGAAAATCTACGCTTTTGGACGCATTTACAAATGCCCGACCAAAGATTGCTCCGTATCCGTTTACGACAAAAATTCCAAATCTTGGAGTTTTACAGGCAAGCGACGAACGCGATGTAATTATTGCGGATATTCCTGGAATTATCGAAGGCGCTTCTGATGGAAAAGGCCTTGGAATTCAATTTTTAAAGCATATCAGTCGTACTGCAGGGCTTCTTTTTATGATTGACTGTTCAGACGATTCCTGCTTTGAAGCTTACGAAACTTTGTGCCGTGAACTTGAAGGTTTTTCTACTGATTTGCTTAAAAAGCCGCATATTGTTCTCTGTAATAAAATTGATCTTGAAGGTTCAAAAGAACGTGCTGAAAAAATTGCAGAACAAATAAAAAAGGCTGAACCAGAGACAACTGTTTTGCCGGTTTCTGTTGCGGCTCACATTGGAATGAACGATATTCGCCTTGCAATCCTTGATCTTGTTACAAAACTTGACGGCGCTCCACAGCAGTTTAATGCGGACGGAACAAGGGTAAGTTCTGGTTCATTTTTGACAAACAAAAAAGAAGGAACTTGCCTTAATCCTGATTTTATGAGTACACGTTCGGTTGATGAAGATGCGGAAATTCAGTTTCCTGGAAGTGAAAATTGAAAATAGCTGTCTTTGGCGGAAGTTTTAATCCAGTTCATATCGGACATCTGGTTTTAGCGGATTGTGTCTGCCGTGAATTAAAATACGATAAAATTTTTTTTATTCCATGTTTTAATCCTCCACATAAGGAATTTCCTACACCTGGGACACTGTTTGCGCACTTAAAAAAAAATATCAGGGGCAGCTTACAGACAAAATCGGCTTGATTATTGGTTTTGATCTTGCTTCTCATTTTGAAAACTGGAAAAACGCACAGCAGCTTGCACAAAAATGCCAGTTGATTCTTGCGGTGCGCAAAAATGAAGAAGGAAATGTAAAATTTTTAAAAGAACAGAATAAACCTATCGGAGATTATAAAATCAAAAAAGAAGGTTTTAGCGAAGATGATTTTAAGTTTCCTTGCATAAAAATTCAAAATCCGAATCTTGAAATTTCATCATCAGAAATCCGCAGCCGTATAAAAGAAAAAATGGCGTGGCGTTATCTTGTAAGCACTGATGTTTTTGAATATATTAAAAAATGGAACTTGTATGGCTGTAAAAACTGTTAATCTTGAAAATCCTGAAGAATTAGAGAATGTTATTTCTCAAATTGATAAATTTGTAAAAAAAGAAGTAAGCGAATCCCGCTATGAACATTCCGTTCGCACTGCTCAGACTGCAGAAAAAATGTGTGAACTTTATGGTTTAAATAAAAGAACCGGCTATCTTGCAGGAATTGCTCACGATATGTGCAAAGAACTTTCAAATGACGAACTTTTTGAACTCGTTTGCGAAGATTCTCAGCCGCTTTCGATTCTTGAACAGAATAAACCCGGACTTTTGCACGGAAGAGCAGCCGCTGTTTTAATCCAGAAAAAATTTGGAGTAAAAGACAGAAATGTAGTTTCTGCAATTGCAAATCACACTTTTGCTGCTCCTGGAATATGCGATCTTGGAAAAATTCTTTTTGTTGCAGACAAAATTGAACCTAGGCGTCCGCAGTCAACAGACGAATACAGAAAAAATCTTTTTGCAAAAACACTCGACGGAATAACTCTCGCTGTTCTTAACGAAAATATCGATTATCTTGAAAAACGCGGAAAAAAAGTTGCAAAACCGTCGTATGACCTTGCGCAAGAATTAAAAGCAGAATCTGGAGAAAATTAATGAGAAAATCCAGAAGAAATGCTGCAAATAAAAGTGCTCTTTTTCTTGCATTGATTTTTATTATTGTCGTTGCAGTCGTGGCCTTTATTGCTCTGTCTTTAAGAGTTGATACGGTTGACGAAAGTTTAAAAAACGACAGCGTAATAAAAACACTCGTTGTTCTTGAAGATAAAAACCAGGTTCTTTTTTCTGATGTTTTTATCTATTATCCGGTTTCAAAACGTGGTGCTTTAATTAACATTCTTGGAAACACTGGTGCAATTTTTCAGAGCCTTGGTCGTGTAGACAGAATTGATGCAATCTATACGGAAAAAGGAATTGAAGTTTTTAAATCAGAAATCGAAAAACTTATTGGACAGACGATTCCGTTTTATTTAGAAATGGATATGAACAGATTCGGCGAATTAACTGATATGCTCGGTGGCTTAAAAGTTTTTGTTCCTTCTCCAGTTGATGTAAAAAACGAACAGGGGGAGCGTTATCTTTTGCCAAGCGGAGCAGTTACTCTCGACGGAAGCAAAATTACAACGTATTTAACTTATACAAAAAGTGACGAAACAGAAACCGAAGTAATCGACAGACGGCAGAATGTAATGGTTGCCTTTTTAACGGCATTAAGAAAAAATTCTGAATATCTGTCAAATGAAAAAAGTTTTGCAATGTATTCAAAAAAAATAAATTCAAATCTAAAAGAAAAGGATTTGATGAAACTTTTAACAGAAATTGCAAATGTTGATTCTGAAAGACTTATTCCGCAGTCAATAACCGGTGCAAGGCGAATGGTTGACGGCAAGGAACTTTTGTTTCCATTTTACGACGGTCAGCTTATAAAAGATGTTGTAAAACAGGCTGCAAATGCGCTTGTTGATCTTGAAGATATGTCAGTTAACCGTGTTTACGTTCTTGAAATTCAAAATGGAACGACAGTTCAGGGACTTGCACGAAACACGGCAGCTCTTTTAAAAAGTGCCGGCTATGATGTTTTAAGTACGGTTAATGCAGAAAAAAGCGATATAGAAAAAACTCAGATTATAAACCATATCGGCAACGAAGAAATTGCAAAAAGTCTTGGAAATTTCATTCATTGCACAAATATTGTTGACGAAGAAATTAAACCGGAGAGTGCAGAAAATTATGAAAATCCTTATGGAACTAGCGCAAGCGTCGACTTTACGATAATCCTCGGAAAAGATTTCGACGGTCGCTACGTAAAAAAATAACACAAAAATAATGGAGGCAAAATAAAATGGCAGAAAAAACAGCAAAAGAACAGGCTTTGGAAATTGCTCAGCTGGTTGAAGACGGAAAGGCTGAAGATGTTACTGTAATCGAAGTTACAAAACTTACAAGTTGTGCAGATTATTTTGTTATTGCAACAATCCACAGTGCCGCTCACTGGCAGGGACTTGCAAAGCAGATAAAAGATTATGTAAAAGCAAACGACATGCAGATTCACCTTACGCACACAAAAACTGCAGGCGGAGACGACTGGAACGTAATCGACATCGGCTCTGTTTTAGTCCATCTTATGTCAAAAGGTGCCAGAAAGTTCTATGAATTGGAAAATCTCTGGCATGCCGGCAATTTTATAAAAAACGGCAAAACTCAGAACGCATAGTTTTTAATTTTTAGCAAAGCAAAGTGAACAAAAAAAATGGGAGGCCGGAGAATATGTGTGTGTGCCATATTTTCCTGCTTCCCGTTTTTGTTTTAAATAACCTTAATCTGATTCTGATTACATTTCTTCAAAATCATCATTAAAGCTATTGCCCAAAGTGGAATCGTCGACCGAAGCGTCGCCTTCCTCCAGATCATCATCAAAAGACTCATCAAACATGTCATCGTCTTCGAAATCGTCCAATGAACCATCATCACTAACTGATAAATCTTCAGAATCAGTTGTATCGTCATAATATTCATCGGCGTACGAAAAGCCAGAACCAGTGAACGAGTCATTGAAAGATTCACTTGTGAACATTTTGCCTTCCCCCGCTAACGCGTGCCAATATAATAAATTTTTACTACACATTCCGTCAAGAATTTGTAAAAAAAATTACACATTATTTTTTTATCTGGGCGTTCCCGTCGCTGTCGCGACGGTCGGGCTATCCATGGTTCCGCTGTCCGCTCCATTGTACTTTGTTTTTACACGGTAAAATTGCGCTACAGATGACACTAAAGAAGACAGAACCGCACAAATTGCCCTGCAATTTTACTGTACGACAGAATGACGTACAACGCGCTTTGCGCGCCATTCCTATCCCTAACGCGATAACATTCAAATTATGATTTTTCATCTTGCCTAGTTTTTAATTTTTAGTATAATAAAGAGTATGTCCGATATTCAGATTCTGGCTCCTGCAAAAGTAAATCTTGGATTAAAGGTTTTGCCAAAACGCAGTGACGGTTTTCATAATATCGAAAGTATTTTTCAGACTGTCAGGTTGTACGATAAACTTACGGTTTCGCTTTTAGAGCAAAAAAATAAATGCATCGTAGAAGCCCCTGGTTTTAATGAGTTACCGGCAGAAAATACTTTAACAAGGACATATAAGTCATTTTGTGCCCTTACGGGTTGTGTTTCCGGAGTAAAAGTTATTCTCGAAAAACATATTCCTTGTGGTGGCGGACTTGGTGGCGGCTCTTCGGATGCAGCATCGTTTTTAAAGGCTTTGGCTCAATTAAATCAAATTCCTTTAACAGATGAACTTGCAGATAGTGTTGCTTCTCAGGTTGGAAGTGATGTTTTTTTCTTTCTGCATAGCGGAGAGAATCAGAATAAAAGCGGTTGCGCTATAGTTACTGGGCGTGGAGAAATTGTAAAACCAATTCAACCACGAAAAGATTTATTCTTTTTACTAATTTTTCCGGACGTTCACAGTTCTACAAAAGAAGCGTATGAACTTCTGGATAAATCCTATAAGGAAAACAGTTTTACTGTTTGTCCAAACCTGGCGGATTTAGAAAATATTTACAATTCTCCGTTAAAAGACTGGAGTTTTGCGAATAGTTTTACTTCTGTCTTATTGCAAAAATATCCTGAAATAGGCCTTGCCTTAGGGAATGTAAAAAACAGTGGTGCTTTATGGTCAGATATGTCTGGCTCTGGAGCAACGGTTTTCGGTGTTTATGATTCAAAACAAAATGCCGGAAAAGCATATTCATTGTTAAAGAAAAGTTGGAATTTCTGTGTTCTTGCGTAGAAATTTGGCTAAAAAATTTTGCAACGGGGGAGTACTTATATGGAAGTATCAGAACTGCGTATCCGAAAAGTAACAGCCGAAGGTAAGCTTAAGGCTTATGTTACAGTAACATTTGATGGCGTTTTTGTTGTGCACAATGTAAAAATCATTGAAGGCAAAACAGGATTGTTCATCGCTATGCCTAGTCGCAGGACAGCAAATGGAGAATATAAGGATGTTGCACATCCTATAAGTCCAGAGTTCCGCTTGGCTTTGCAGAACAAAATCTTAGACGAATATAACGCCGGGCACGTTGTAGAAGGTGCTACAGAGGCAGAAGACTAAGATTTATTAAACGGTTTATTTTGGGACGTCGGCAAGCGGTAAGCCCCCGGCTTTTGGTGCCGGTATTCCACAGGTTCGAATCCTGTCGTCCCAGTTTTGGCAATTTTGTGCCATAAAAAATTAAGAGAGGCTGGCAAAATTTGATTTTTGAAGACCGCTCAAAATTAAGGAGTTCTATAAAATGGAACAGTTAGTAGTAGAAGCAACAGTACGCAACGAAACAGGAAAAAAAGCTGCAAAAGCTCTTCGTGCAGCAGGAAAAATTCCAGCTGTTGTTTATGATGAAGAAGGAAAAGCTACATCTATCACTGTAGACGCAGTTCAGTTTAACAAAGCATGGCGCAGCATTACTGCAACAACACTCGTTACACTTAAACTTGACGGAAAAGATTACGATGCTTTTATCCGCGATACAGAATACGACATTATTACAGATGCAGTTCTTCATGCTGACTTCTTTGCAGTTACAAATAAAAAGCCTGTTGTACGTCAGTACAAATTGCAGTACAAAGGAACAGCTGCAGGTGTACTCAAGGGCGGATTCATGGTTAAGCACATTCCAGAAATCAAGGTTAAGGCTCTTCCAAAAGATCTTCCTGTACGCATTGTAATTGATGTTTCAAAAATCAACATTGGTGATGTATTCCGTGTAAAAGATATTGAACTTGGCGACAAAGTTACAGTTCTTACACCAGCAGAAGCTGAAGTAATTACTGTTGCTCCAGCACGCTAATCTTTAGCTTTTTGAGAAAGACCTTTCAAAACTGAAAGGTCTTTTTTTTTGCATAAAAAAACTGTAAAATAGAGCAATGGTCAAACCTTGGAAAAAGTTGTTTTTCTGTATTCTTTTTTGTGCTGTTTATGAACTTTGCCTTATTTTTCCGCAGAATCTTTCTGCACCATCTGCAAACAGAAAAACAGCCGTACGTTATTTAAAAGTTTCTGAGCAATATCTTGCATCAAAAAACTGGACGTCTGCTGCTTCTAATGCTCAGCTTGGCCTTGCTTATGACGATTCAATTTCTGACCTCTGGTACATTTCTTCACTTTCAAAAAAATCATTGAATGAACCACTTTATAAAATAATTTCACTTGTTGAAAAATCTCTCGATTGCGCAAATTGGGTAGATTATAACAAAGACAGCGCCCGCGTTTTTTATGCAGATCTTTTAAGTTCAACAGGGCAGGCGCAAAAAGCCATTGATGTTCTTGATTCAAAACCTTTTATTTATTCGGCAGACGCAGAATATATCCGTTCAAAAGCTTATTATATTCTCAAAGATTTTACTCAGGCACGTGAACGCATAGAATCTGCAAGAAGAATTTACCCGGACGACAGTCGTTTTGCAGAACTTTTTTTTAAGTTTGAATATGCAAATGGCGGCCGTAACGAAGAAAATGCAAAACTTGCAGACATTTTTATAAATTCAATTTCGCTTTACAAAAATCCTGGAACTGATTTAGAAATTTTTGCGGCAATTTTTGCAACCGGCCAGAAAAAAGTGAGAATGTTAAAGTCTTTTA
Organism: Parabacteroides distasonis; assembly: GCA_963659855.1. Classification (GTDB taxonomy): domain Bacteria; phylum Spirochaetota; class Spirochaetia; order Treponematales; family Treponemataceae; genus Treponema_D. The sequence continues at coordinate 24,573 of CAVKVK010000015.1, forward strand.
ATGCGCGTAATCTTCGCTCTCCTTTGTATGCGATTGCTGCTCTGGAAGATTCTGCTGCTCTTTTGCCGGAAGAAAAAGCTCTCGATTATTTTTATTCATTTTGTAATGATTCAATCGACTTTGATCTTTTGTTAAAATTTTCTTCACTTTTAAAAAATGAAGAGAATAAAAATAATTTTGCTGAATACTTAAATCAGTACGATGGAACAATTTTTAAAGATACTGACGGAGACTTAATTTACAATTTAAAAGTTGAATATTCACGTGGCAGGCCTAAAAAAATTTGCTATGACGAAAATCAAGATGAAATGGAAGACTGGAGTTCTGATTGTGATTTTGGAGTTCCACAAAAACTTTGTTTAACAGACGGCAATATAGAACTTGAATACAGCAACTGGCCTTTTGTGCAGAAAACTGTTTATAAAGACGAAAATCAGGCTGGCTATAAACTGATATTCAATATTCTTCCGGATGAATTTTCCTGGAGTCCGTTTTTGATTGTTGCCGACGAAACAATTAAAAATAATTTTGATTTTGATTTTTTTGTCCCAGTTGTAAAAGAAAAACAAAATCCTGTTTCTGTAAACGAACTTTTGCTCTCTTCTTCCAGTTATGAAATTCCTTCAAAAGAAAGAAAAAATGCAAGCATAACAGTAAGCCTTTTTAATGGAAAAAATCAGCTTGCAAGATATTTTCAAAATGGAAAAATGTATGCTCAGACTCAGTTTTACGACGGTTTGCCAGAATTCAGGACTGTAGACATGGACGGCGACGGTCTTTTTGAAACTACAGAAACTTATGGATTCGATAAAAATCAAAAATTCAATTCAAAAGAAGACGAATTACAGATAATGCAGAATTTGTTTGGCGAAGCTTCTGAAAATTCTGGAATTTATGTAAAAATGATTCAAATTGACATGAATGGAGATACAATTCCCGATTACACAGAAGAATATACGGCTGGAGAAGGAAAAATTGCTTCCTGGGATTTTGACGGCGACGGAATCTGGGACACCCGTTATATAAAATCTCCGCTTGGTGACGATGGAACTTTAACCGAAGAAGCTTTGTTTTACGATCCTTTGAAAAAAGAACTTGTTTCTGTCGTTTCTAAAAATGGAATTCCTTTTACTGTTTCTAAAAATGGAAAAACAGAAAATGTTGTAAAGGCTAAAAAAAATAATCTTTATTGGCTCGGAGTCGAAGGAACAGACAGTGATGCAGAAAAAATATTAAAAACTGTTAACCAAAGTTCGCGTATGAGTGTTTGTACAGTGGTGCAAAATCAATTAAAACGCATGCTTGCCGTTAAAGTAGGGCATTTTGTTTTTGGTCAGATTTTGCCGGAAAAAGAAATTTCAATTGAAAAACTTGGGAACGAATATAATGAAAACTAAATTCAATATAAAAAAGACACTGCTTTTTACTTTTGCTGCTTCTGGTCTTTTTTTTGGTGGCTGTAATTCAACTAAGGTTACAGAAAGTTATGAACTTCCGGATTACACTCTGGAAGATGTTCGACGTGAAGAAATAAAAAGAATTGAAGCAATTTCACAGACTGATGTTGTTCAGGCTTACTGGCGTGCCTATCTTTTAAAAGATCAAAAAACTATTGATGATTGTGCCCAGAAAATCCTTGAATCTTATAAAAAAGCTATTGAAGAAAAAAACTGGCTGGAAGCAAGACGTTTCTGTTATGCTCTTGAATATTTAGGTTTTGCAGATATTTCAAAATTAGAAAAAAATACAGAAGAATTAACCCGCCTTTGCTTAGAAAAGGTTGAAGGCTTTGGCCCAAAAGAAAACAAAGCGAAAAAAGTTTCTGAGCTTATAAAAGGCACAGTTACTGTCTGGGTTGACCGGGGAATAAAGGTCGAAAATGGAATGGGTTATGCAGACCGCGTAATTGGTTCTGGATTTTTTATTTCGAAAGATGGATACATTGTTACAAATCATCACGTAATTGCGGATCTGGTTAATCCAAAGTACGAAGGTTATGCCCGGCTTTATGTAAAACTGGCAGAAGATTCAGAAACCAGGATTCCTGCAAAAGTAATCGGCTGGGACAGCAGCGTTGATCTTGCCGTGTTAAAAGCAGAAATTGATACTCCTTATGTTTTTAATCTGGGTTCAAGCGGAATGCTCGACGTTGGCGATAAAATTTATTGTATTGGCTCTCCGATTGGCCTTGAGCGGACTTTAACAAGCGGAATTGTAAGTGCAAGCGACCGTTCTTTGTTTAGCGCGGGGCCTGTAATGCAAATTGATGCTGCCGTAAATTCTGGAAACAGCGGCGGACCGTGTGTTGACGAAAATGGAAATGTTCAGGCAATTGTTTTTGCTGGAATGCTTCAATATTCAGGATTGAATTTTGCAATTCCTGTTGAATATTTAATCTCCGAACTTCCTGTTTTAGTTGCCGGTGGAAAATATGATCACAGCTGGCTGGAAGTAAACGGCAGAACAAGAAGAATTGGCGGAAAAGATCTTGGTGTTGAATTAAATTACGTTATGCCTGGGGGAAATGCTCACAGAGCAGGCTTAAAGGCTGGAGACCTTATTACTTCAATCGAAGGAAGTCCAATAAAAACGCTTGAAGATTTGCAGAAAAAAATGCTCGGAATTACAGCCGGATACATAATAAATGTGAATTTTATCCGTGGAGAAGAAAGTGAGCAGAATGTAAAAGTTTTTGTTTCTTCCCGTCCGCTAAATCCTGGATATGTTTTTTTTAAGAATGATGTAATTTCAAGCTGTTTTACAGCAATTTTTGGAATGAAGCTTACTCCACTTTCTGAAGGCAGAAGAAAGTACACCATTGAATCAGTTGTAAAAGGTTCAATTGCCGACGAATCAGGTTTTTCCGAAAGCGATCCGGTTGAAATAAAAAATATCAATTTTGATAAAGACAATACAACTTTATATACAGAAGTTTTTGCAAAAAACAGAAAAAAAGGATATTTAGACATAAGTGTAGGAATTGCCGCTCCGCTGGACAGTCCGAATTATTTCTAATAAAATTGGCACTCTATGACAGAAATGAAGTATAAACGCAATTTTTGTATCGTTGCGCATATTGATCACGGAAAATCAACGCTTTCCGACCGGCTTATTCAAAAATCAAAAATTATTGATGAACGTCAAATGACAAATCAAATTCTTGATAATATGGATATTGAGCGTGAACGCGGAATTACAATAAAAAGTCAGGCTGTTACAATTCCCTATCATTCAAAAGATGGCCACGATTATGAATTAAATTTCGTTGATACTCCAGGACACGTAGACTTTTCTTACGAAGTTTCCAGGGCTATTGCTTCGTGCGAAGGTGCTTTGATTCTGGTTGATGCAAGCCAGGGTGTAGAAAGTCAGACAATGTCAAATCTGTATCTTGCAATGGAGCACGACCTTACAATTGTTCCTGTTATAAATAAAATTGACTTACCTTCGGCAGATATTCCATCTGTAAAAAAACAGATTGAACACGATTTAGGACTTGATCCACAAGATGCAGTTCTGGTCAGTGCAAAAACAGGCGAAGGTGTCGACGACTTAATGGAAGCCATTGTTGCAAAATTTCCTCCTCCTGCAGGAAACCCAGATGGAAAGGCACAGGCCCTGATTTTTGACTGTCATTACGATGAATATCGCGGAGTTGTAATTCATATTCGCGTAAAAGAAGGAAGAATTAAAAAAGGCGATGCAATCCGTTTTATGTCAAATGGGGCAGATTACAAAGTTGAGCAGATTGGAATTTTTAAAATAAATTACGAAGAAACCCAGTATCTTGAAGCCGGCGATGTTGGCTATATTGTTGCCGGTTGTAAAACTGTAAGCGATGTCCGCGTAGGAGACACAGTAACTCTTTCTGAAGATCCTGCGGACAGCCCTTTACCTGGATTTAAAGAAGTAAAGCCGGTTGTTTTTTCTTCAATCTATCCTATGGATTCAAATGATTATGAAGAATTAAAAGACAGCATGGAAAAACTCAAACTTAATGATGCAAGTTTAACTTACGATAAAGATAATTCAATTGCGCTTGGAAACGGTTTTAGATGTGGATTTTTAGGACTTTTGCATCTGGAAATTATCCAGGAAAGACTTGAACGCGACTACGATCAGGCAGTTATTTTTACATCTCCATCGGTTGAATATCACTGCACACTTACAAACGGAACCGAAATGATTGTGGACAACCCGACAGAGTTCCCGGAAACAAAAATTAAGGAAGCCCGTGAACCTTATATTAGTGCTTCAATCATTACGCCAAGTGAATATATTGGTTCAATAATGAATTTGTGCACAGAAAAACGCGGAATTCAAAAGAATATGACTTATCTTGACGAAAAACGCGTTGAATTAACATACGAAATGCCACTTTCAGAAGTGCTTTTTGATTTTTATGATCGTCTAAAAAGCTATAGCCGCGGTTACGCAAGCTTTGATTATGAAGTAATTGATAATCGTGCTACAGACCTTGTAAAAGTTGATATTTTAATAAATTCAAAACCAGTTGACGCCTTGTCTTTTCTTGCTTACAGACCTGGTGCCGTTGCCCGTGCTAAAAAAGTTTGTGAACGCTTAAAAGATGAAATTTCCCGCCAGCAGTTTAAAATTGCAATCCAGGGTGCAATCGGAAGCCAGATAATTGCAAGAGAAACTGTAAATCCTGTGCGAAAAGACGTTCTTGCAAAGTGTTATGGTGGAGACATTACTCGTAAACGTAAACTTCTTGAAAAACAAAAGGAAGGAAAAAAGCGCATGAAGATGGTTGGCAATGTTGAACTTCCACAAAGCGCATTCCTTGCGGTATTAAAAGAAAAAGAAGATTAGTTTTTTGTGGGCTGTCTAAAAAGTAAAAAAGCGCATTAATGCCTTTATCTTTTTAGACGTCCATATTTTATTCAAAATCTTTTAGAAAAAAATCCAGTTCGTTGCGGATTCTCTTTAAAAAACTTAAATCCTGAATATTACATTTGTAGCCGTCTGGAAAATGCAGATATAAATATTCGCGTGGTGTTAAAAGATCTTTTAATTCAATTTGTAAAGAAGGTTCTGGCGGAGGAAATGCTTTTTTGCCGTTTATTAAAAGTTCTTTTATTCGTTTAAGAGCAGTTTTTTCCTGTTCAATGTAATTTTGTGTTTGTGTTTTTTTTAAGTTGAATTCGCTTTTGTCTACTTTAAATAAAGAATCGTATTCATCAATTGTCTTTTCTTTTAATTTTTTACAAATGTAGTCTAACTGTTCTTTAGAAATCTTTGGAAGATTCAGCTCAAATC
>CAVKVK010000015.1:29862-33658 GCA_963659855.1 Parabacteroides distasonis
CCAAAATCGCGCGCATCAAATAAATTTTCTGCATTAGAAAAATAATCTCTAAAAAGAATTGCATAGTTTGTAAGCGCTGTGTCTGTTATAAGAGTTTTTCCGTTTGAAATTATTTTTTTTGCATCTTTTTTTAAGGCAGCCGCATAATTTTCAACGCTCTTAAGCCTGTTATTAAAAAGAAGCCTGTTTGTGTGTGCCGGAGTTCCTCTTGCGTGTGTAAGCTGCTGTGAATAAGAAAAATCAAGTCCGCTTATAATAACCGGAATATTTTTGTCAGAACGCATTTTTAGTGCAAGTTCTACTGCTGTAAGTCCAACAGAACCGAGAGGATCAATTTTTTCTGGCAGGATTGCTTTATCGTCTGCAGTTTTTAAAAAGCATGAATTTGAATATTCTGAATAAAAAAACAGATTTTTTCCATTTGCGTGCCTTAATACGGCAGGCCTGGAAGCTAAATCGCCTATAATCGCAATATTTGAAAGACCGGTTCCAATGTAGGCTTTTTCTATTGCAAGTTGAGATTCAACGGCAATTACAAAATCTGGTTTAATATTATTTTTTAAGAGAACGCAAAGTGCTGCATCAACAGCAAAGATTGTGCATTTTTTTATTGTTTCTTTTGAATTTTTTTCCAAAAAGGATTGAATGCTTTCTCCCGCTCCAAAAACAATTATTGGCCTGAAAAAAAACTGGTTTGAAAGAGGAATGTTTTTTGCCGAAGGAATTTGTTTTAAATTTTTAAATAAATTTCTGCTAAAGAGCCTTCCAAATTTTACAAGTGTTACGCGGTTCTTCCAGAAAGAAGCAATAAAGTTTTGTGCATATTCAGTAATATTTATGTAAAGATTTTTATAAAAAAAAGTTCCGCCGCTCATTTCTATTGCAAGAGCTCGCCTGAAGTGGGGCAGATTTTTTATTAAACTTTCAATTTTTTCAGGTGAGATTAAAATTATTTTCTGTTGAAATTCCGGAAATTCTGTCTTTAATTCTTCTATTTTTGACTTTGCAAGTTCATATAATTTTTTGTCTGCTTCAACACAGACTATCATAGAAGCACAATCTGTCTTTTTGCACAGTTCTTTTAAGCCGTAGCAAAGACATGGCGAAAAAGCAAGATATAAAGTTTCGTTTAAAATATTTAAGCTTTCTACAGTCTGCAGAATTGCTTTTTGCGGAGAATATTTTGAATAGAGAAATCTTTGTTTATAAAAAACAGAAGAGCCCTGACTGGTTTTTACCAGACAGGGCTCTTCGGCTCTTTGAGAGCCCAATTCTAATTCAGTCAATTTTATTTGTTTTTCATTATTTTAGTAAAGAAAACTTCAGCAACGTTGTTCTTTACTTTTTTGCCAGAAAGCAGAGTTGACTGCAATGCGCTTGCATTTAAATTATCAATGTCAGAAGCAATTTTTTCTTTTTGTTCAGTTGTAAGATTGTCTTTCTGGTTTCCTGCAGCCTTTACAACAATAATAGAATCTCCGACAACGATTGGTTCAGAAACTCCGTCAGCCTTGAGTGCAAAAGCCGACTGCAGGAAATTTTCGTTTGAAGAGGCACCGCTGATAGCAGATAATTCAGCAGGAACTGTTCCAATCAAAGAAGTGTTTGCATAGTTGAGTGCAAAAGCCGGAATTCTTACAAAATCAGCATCGCTTGCTCTTGCTGTAACTTCAAAACCTTTTACATTAGCGTTTTCAATCAGTTTTTTAGCTTCTTCGATAAAATATGTTTCTACGATAGTTGTTTCATTCTGATTTATATAAGTTCTTACAACAGAAAGAACTGCTTTGTCAGTAAAATCTGGTTCTGTTTTTACAAGATCGTTGTGGAAGATTGAATATCCGGCAGAAGTTTCGATAACATCGCTTGTTTTATTCAATTCAAGTTCAAAAACTTTGTCAGCATCGTCTGCATTTTTAAGAATATCCTGAATCTGGTAACCATAGTTAGAAGAAAGTTTTCCGTCTGTGCCTGAATAAGCTTTGTCCGAATACTGGGTAACAGCATCAGCAAATGTAATTTCTTCTTTGTTAAGCTGATTAAGAATTGATTTTGCCTTTGAAAGATCTTTTACAGTAATTACAGAAAAATTGTATTTAACAAATTTTGCAACATTCTGTTCACCAAAACTTTTTACCTGAGCGTCTGGATAATTAGACTTTTTAAAAACTGCTAAATCAAATGCACGTTTTTCAGAAACCATGCTGTCAAAAAAATCTTTTTCTGCATTAGAAGTTTTAAGGCCGTAAAGTCTGTTTCCTGCGTAAGTTGACTGAGTTCCCAAAAAGTCTTCGCTGCAGCGATTCCAGATTAAACCGTTTGTAAGATCTTTTTTTAAGTTGTTTTTGTCTTCTGCTCCGTATGAATTATAGATTGCAGAAGAATAATTGCCGTTTTCGTCAGCAAAATACGGGAACATCTGGCGGGCAACAGTCTGTTCTGATGGTGCCCAGCCCGATTTTTTTACGTTATCTGCATAAGCAACAGCCTGAACTGCAGAAACAAAAGCATAGTTATAAACATAATAATAATCAGAATCTTTAAGTTCTACGCCCTGACGTCTGTACATTTCTGTGTAGTTTGTTACAGCATTTGCAAATTCTGTGCCAGGCTTGTAAACGATTTTTTTATTTCCGTATTTACCGAAAACCAGACCGTCCTGTCCAGCGCCCTGAGCCATAGCCGGAATAAAAATGAACGTGATGGCAGATAAAATCAAGATGATTACTGAGCCAACAAAGAGCATTGTTTTTTTCATAATAAAAACATCCTTTTTAACATTTTTGGGAAAAGACCCGTTATTACTCACTAATTTTCTATAATATAGAGAGTAGAATATTTTATCATTGCGACTATATTGCTGTCAATTAAAGAAAAAATGTGTGATTTTTCTTTGGAGCGCAGGCAATCAACGCAACAGGTGTTCCACGGTTCCGCTTTCGCTCCATTATTTGTGGGATTTCGCCCGGCTCAACCCCACAAATAACGCCTTTGGCGCCGTTCCACCCCTGGCTAGGCAAAAGCCGACAGAATTTTTATTTTTCAGCGCGAAAAAAAAAATTAATTTTTTTTGAAAATTTTTAAAATAATCTGTTGACACTTTTTTTAGCTTTTGTTAATATAATTACATCACGCGGGCATAGCGAAGTTGGTTATCGCGCTGGCCTGTCACGCCGGAGATCGCGGGTTCGAGCCCCGCTGCTCGCGTAAAGCCTTCCGTAAGGAAGGCTTTTTTATTAACCAAAAAAATCGGGTATTAGCGCAGCTGGTAGCGCACTAGCTTCGGGAGTTAGGGGTCGGCGGTTCGAATCCGCCATACCCGAATTTTTTTAACCTTATCTTTTCCTTTTTTTTCTAAAATCATTTTTATATTTAAGTTTTTTCTCTTTTGGCCGACAATATTTTTGGTTGGTAAGACGATTTTCTCAAAACGGAGGCTGTTATGCATCTTTGTTTTTTGACACGTGAAGAAAGTGTCTGCCGGCTGATTATGTCGCGCATGGAATCGTTTGGATGTCAATGCTATTTGCAAAATGACTGGAGCGCTCTTTATCTGGAACTTCAAAAATTTGACTGTTCAATTGACATGATTGTAAGCGATTTTTCTCTTGTAGGAACCTGCAATTTTAATCTTTTTGATTCACTTGCCGAAATGGGCAAAAAAATACCGATTATTTACTACAACGATCCTGTAACCTGCGACACAGAACGTGTTTTGCATTGGATTAATCAGAATGAACTTTACTATCATTTTAAGTTTCCAAAAGATTTTACGCCGGTTTTAGAACAATTAAAT
>CAVKVK010000015.1:33668-38470 GCA_963659855.1 Parabacteroides distasonis
ATTAAATTCTGTAATTTGTGATCCTTCTGTAAGACAACATATTTCACTTTTGCAGCCTGCAGTTCCTGTCGGTTTTGAAAAATTAAAAACTTCTTCAGATTTCAGGGAATTAGATCTTATTCAGTTTAGATTTAGAAATAATTTGAGTCCTGTAATTTTCAGGCTTTTTGAATACATGTATAAAAACCGTAACCGTGAATTATCAATAAAAGAAATTGAAAAAACTCTTTTTGGAAAGCGAAGAACTTTTTTTGGACACAAATCTTCTGTTTATTCGTATATTTCAAGGTTAAGAACACAGATAGAAAATGATTTTGCTTCGAAGGTGAGAATTTTGCGTTCTGCGAAGGGAAGATACAAAATGATTGTCTACTGACATTTATTTTTTTTTACGCGTGAGCGATTGGAGCAACCGCTTGCGGTGGTGCCGGTTTTAACCGGCACCATGTAGGCGCCTGACGCCGGAATTGCGCAAAGCGCGACGGCTTTTAGCCGGCACGCCCAGATAATTAAAAAACTATTTAATACGTTTTTCGATAAACTGCATTTTTAAGTTTTTCATGGCTTCTGTTAAACTTACTTTGTAAATGTGCGGATTTAAAATGCGTTTGTAAGAAGCATCAAAAGTTTCGAGCTGCTGTTGAACAACTTCGTGAGCACGACGGATAACCTGACCTGCCGGAAGTTTTGGTTCAATGCGCTGTCCGTTTTCTACAACTTTGTGTAAAAGCGGTTCAACTTTCGCTGCCTTAAATGTAAACTGGCGGTAGTCAATCATTGGGTGAAAGTATCTGTATTCTTCGCCGGCTTTTATAACTTCGTCTGCTGTTGCAATTATGTCTGCGCGTGCGTTGTTTTCTTCGTCGTAAAGACGGTAAACATTTTTTATTCCCGGATTTGTGTTTTTTTCCGGATTGTCGGAAAACTTCATTGCAGGAATGTTTTTGCCTGTCTGTTTGTCATAACGGGCTGCAAGTTTGTAAACGCCTGTAAAGCTTGATTCACTTCCGCCTGTTACAAGATGAGTTCCTACGCCCCAGCTGTTGATCGGTGTGTTCTGCTGAACGAGAGTTTCGATTATTTCTTCTGTTAATTCGTTTGAGACTGTAATTGTTGCCTGTGGAAAACCTGCGCGGTCGAGTTCTTTGCGGACTTCTTTTGTAAGATAAGAAATGTCGCCAGAGTCGAGTCTTACGCCAAAGTTATAGCCCTGTTCAACAAGTTTTGCGCCTGCCTTGATTGCGTTTTTAATTCCTGAACGTAAGGTGTCGTAAGTGTCGATTAAAAATACTGCTTTTGTCGGGTAAAGTTTTGCGTAAGCTTCAAATGCTTCGAGTTCTGACGGAAAAGCCATAATCCAGGCGTGTGCCATTGTTCCCATTACTGGAATGTCGTAGAGTTTGCCTGCAAGTGTGTTTGAAGTTCCGGAAGCGCCGCCAATAAAACTTGCGCGCGTTGCACTCATTCCACCGTCTGGACCTTGTGCGCGGCGTAAGCCAAATTCCATAATTGAACCTTTTTTGCTGGCAAGCCAGACTCTTGCGGTTTTTGTTGCAATTAAACTCTGGAAATTTATGTGATTTAAAATCAAGGCTTCGACAATCTGAGCTTCGATTAGTTTTGCGTGAATTCTTACGATTGGTTCCTGCGGAAAAATAATTGAACCTTCTCTAAACGCGTACATGTCGCCGTTAAAGCGGAATGTTTTTAAGTAGTCTAAAAATCCCTGTTCAAAAATTCCCTGTTTGCCTAAAAACTCAATGTCTGATTCGCTGAATGAAAAATCTGTAATTGCGTCTAAAAGTGTGTCCAGGCCTGCAAATACAGAAAAACCTCCATTGAACGGCTGTCGTCTAAAAAACATGTCAAAGACAACGTCCTGGTTCATGTCGTTTTTCCAGTAGCCCTGAGCCATTGTCAGTTCGTAAAAGTCGGTAAAGAGTGCACTGTTAATTGTGCTGTTTTCGATTTTGTTCATTTTGTCTCCAAAAAAAAGCCTTAGAAATCTGCGGCTTAAAAAATGATTTAATTTATCGAAAGTTTTCTTCAGCGTTTGTCAGCTTTATAAGTGGCAAAAACCGGCTTTCTAAAAATTTCGTAACAGTTTAAAGACTTTTTGAGTGAGTTACAAGTTAAGAAAAAAATTAAAACTGATTGACGTATACCCTGTGTGGGTATATATTTTGTTTTGAAAAAAAAATACCCCTATAGGGTACTAAAAGACGAGGTTTATATGAGTCTGGATAAAGATTGTGAGTGCTGTTCACTCAAAAAAAAGGAAAGAAGCCCGGAAGAATACAAAAAACTGATTAACCGTTTAAGCCGGATCGAAGGGCAGATTCGTGGTGTAAGGAATATGCTGGAAAACGATGCTTACTGTCCGGATATTCTGCTCCAGGTTTCTGCAATAAATGCGGCATTAAATTCGTTTAATAAGGAATTACTTGCAGAACACATGCATTCCTGCGTTGTGCGGGACATAAAAGAAGGTCATGAAGAAGTAATTGATGAACTTTTGAGCGTGCTTCATAAGATGATGAAATAAAAAAACGTAAACAGACAGATTTGGAGTTAACAAAATGGAAAAATATGCTGTCAGCGGAATGTCGTGCGCAGCCTGCGTTGCACGTGTCGAAAAAGCTGTTTTAAAAGTTCCCGGGGTAAATGCCTGCACGGTAAGCCTTTTGACAAATTCGTGCGCAGTGGAAGGAAGTGCAGACGAAAAACAAATTATAAAAGCCGTAGAAAATGCAGGATATAAGGCTGTAAAACTCGGTTCAAAAACAGAAAGGGCAGAAGATTCTTCTGGTAAAAATTCAATTTTAGAAAAAGAAGAACTTTTGCGCGACAAAGAAACTCCTGTCTTAAAAAAAAGACTTTTGTGGTCAGTTTTGTTTTTGCTTGCCCTTATGTATATGAGCATGGGACACATGATGTGGAACTGGCCTTTGCCCGGCTGGTTTATGAAAAACGGCGGCAACCACGTTGCAATGGGGCTTGTGCAGATGATTCTTGCATTCATCGTAATGATGATAAATAAAAAATTCTTTGTTTCTGGATTTAAAAGCCTTTTTCATCTTGCGCCAAATATGGACACGCTCGTTGCCCTTGGTTCTGGTGTTTCTTTTGTATACAGCGTTTTTGCACTTTTTATAATGACGGATGCCGTTACTGCTTTAGATAATGAACGCGTTATAAAGATGATGAACAATTTTTATTTTGAAAGTGCAGCAATGATTGTAACTTTAATTACGGTTGGAAAGCTTCTGGAATCTGTTTCTAAGGGAAAAACAACAAATGCACTTAAAAGTCTCTTAAAACTTGCCCCAAAAACGGCGGTTGTTGTTCGTAACGAAGTTGAAGAAAAAGTAAAAGTTGAAGAAGTAAAACCAGAAGATATTTTTGTTGTCCGCCCTGGCGAAACAATTCCAGTAGACGGAGTAATTATTGAAGGAAACACTTCTGTCAATGAATCAGCCTTAACTGGAGAGTCAATTCCACAGGACAAAAAAAGCGGCGACGAAGTTTCTGCTGCCACATTAAACACATTTGGTTTTATAAAATGTCGTGCATCCAGAACTGGAGAAGACACAACGCTTTCTCAGATTATTCAAATGGTGAGCGATGCTGCGTCTACAAAAGCACCGGTTGCAAAAATTGCAGATAAAGTTTCTGGAATTTTTGTTCCGGCTGTAATGCTGATTGCTTTTGTTACGTTTTTAATCTGGATTTTTACAGGCGCAGATTTTAGTTTTAGTCTAAGCCGTTCAATCTGTGTGCTTGTCGTAAGCTGCCCTTGTGCTTTAGGACTTGCAACTCCAGTTGCCATAATGGTTGGAAATGGAGTCGGTGCAAAAAATGGAATTCTGTTTAAAACATCGGCTGCCTTAGAGCAGGCTGGAAAAGTTAAGGTTGTTGTTCTCGACAAAACTGGAACAATTACAAAAGGAGAACCAGCCGTAACAAATCTCGTTCCCTTTAACTGTACAGAACGCGAACTTTTACAAAAGGCAGCCAGTGTAGAATCAAAAAGCGAACATCCTCTTGCAAAGGCAATAATAAAAAAGAGCAGAGAAGAAAAAATTGAATTAACAGAAACTTCAGATTTTACTCTCATTCCAGGAAGAGGAGTCAGCGCAAAAACCGATGGTAAAAAACTAATTGGCGGAAACCTTAATTTTATAAAAGACGAAGGAATTCAACTTGAAGAAAAAACAGAAATCCTTTTTAACCAGCTGAGCCGGGAAGGCAAAACTGTTTTGTGGTTTGCTCAGGAACAGAAACTTCTTGGTTTAATTGCCGTGGCTGATCCAATAAAAGACGACAGCAAAAAAGCAATAACTGAACTAAAAAACATGGGAATTTTTGTTGCAATGCTTACCGGCGACAACGAAAAAACAGCCCAGACAGTTGCAAAAATCTCGGGCGTTGACAAGGTTATTGCAGGCGTTCTTCCAGACGAAAAAGCCAATGTCGTAAAAGAATTTAAAACCCGCGGCAAAGTATGCATGGTTGGAGACGGAATAAACGATGCTCCGGCCTTAACAGTTGCCGACACCGGAATGGCAATCGGAGCCGGAACTGATGTTGCAATCGACGCTGCTGATGTAGTTTTAATGAAAAATTCTTTAATGGACGTAAGAAACGCAATTCAATTAAGCCGGAAAACCTTAAAAAATATTCACGAAAATCTTTTCTGGGCATTTTTCTATAACGTTATTCTTATTCCAGTTGCCGCAGGCGCGTATTTTAAATTTTCTGGCATAGAAATGAATCCAATGCTTGGAGCTGCTGCAATGAGC
>CAVKVK010000016.1:0-32954 GCA_963659855.1 Parabacteroides distasonis
GCCTGTACCAGCCGCAAATATTGAACAAAGTGAAGAAAAAAGAATAAAGAATAAAACAAAAACCTTTCTTTTAAAAAAAATCATAAAAACCGCCTGAATAAAAACTTCTTTTTCCAGCAATTTCTGGTTTATAAAAAAATCGGGCTGTCTAATAAAAATGCAATACACAATTTTTACAGACAACCCGAACTAAATCGTTAAAAATTATTTAGCGTCTAAAACTTCTTCAGCTTCAGTATTAATTTCTTCGTTGTTAGAAGTAATCATCATGTTCTGCAATTTAAGAGACAAAGCTTCTTTTAAAGCCTTGCCTTCGTCTGTATTGTCTTCAACAGAGTTCATTGCATTCTGAATCTGAATATCATAAAGTTTCTGAGACATTCCCCAAACTGCATAATATTCGTAGTAAGTTTTTGATTCTTTTGCATTCTTAGAAGCCTTAACTTCCTTCTGAATCCAATATGAAGCAATTTTTTCAAGTCCATTCAATTCAACTGCAGAAACTGCCTGTTTGTACATATTCAATTCCTGTTCCAGAGTAGTTGCTTCTTTTACATCTCCAGACTGTTTTGAACGGCCTTTCTGAGCTGCAGAAACTGCTTTTCCAACGATTCTCTGCATTTCATCGCCAACCTGAACTTCGATGTCAACCAGATCAGACCACTGTTTTGTAAATTCAAGATTGTCGCCGCGAGCAACAACAACAAAAGGCTTTTTACCGGCAATTCCCGGCATAATTGGAGAAAGAGCTTCAGATGAATAGTTTCCGTTTCCAATTTCTACAACCCACTGAGGAATTTCTGAACCAAATGATGCACCCTGATAGTCAAGAATTGTTACATAATTCTTCTGAACTTTTGCAGCATTACCTTTAATTCCAGAACCACTTACTTTTGTTGTTCCGCAGCTACATAACAAAGCAGCGGCTACAGCAGAAAGAATAAAAATACTCTTTTTCATTTTTGTCTCCCATAAAAAGTAAATAAAAAACATCAATTTTCTATTTAACTTAGCTTTTAAAATCATTTTGCCTGAAAGCAAAATCAATATTTTTAAAAAAGTTTGCAACGCAAACCTGTAAATCTAAAAACTGTCATTTTTTCTGACAATTTTTAGAATTCAACCTTACTTAAAGGAAAGATTATTCATGTAAGAATCAAAATTCTTACTGAACTCTGTTCCTATATTTTTTTCCAAAACTCTGTAAGTTCTGTTTTTTGCATCAGATTCTGCCGGAGCGCCTTCTCGTCCTTTTAAATTTATTGCGAACAAGGATTCTGAAGTCAGAAAATCCGAAAAATCCAGATCCAAAGTATAAACGCAATAAGTTATTTTCCCTTTTGTAGAAATTTCAGACGAATATTTGCCAGCAAGAACATATTTTTCTTTTTTTGACGGTGAAGTTTTAAATCCGTAATTTGAAAAAATATTCTGAAATGCAGACTTTATTTTATTGTCCATGTCGCCTTTTACATCAACATAAATCGTAATACCTTCGGCAAATTGTTTTTTTGCAAGCTGCATATCTTTAGACGAAACAATTTCTTTGCTAACTTTTTCGCCAGATTCAAAATCAATTACCATAAGATTTTTTAACAATTTATCATTCTGCAAAGCAACATCAAGTGCAAAACTTATTTCGCTGTAACCATAAAAAGAATCAGGATTATTTTTAGACTCTGTTACTGAACTTCTGACAGCAGCGTCATTTTTTTTAATCAAATCCTGATAAACAACAGATGTTTTTTTTCTATCAAGAATCGCAATTGCATACCATTTTTTTTCTGACTTTTGATAAAAATATTCTGCAACTTCAATTCCAATAAGATTTTCTGCTTCAACCTGGCTGGTTATAGTCTGATCCAGGTTTTCTGTTGAAGAAAATGCAACCTTTCCCTGTTCAAGAGCCTGTTCCATTTTTTTAGATGCAACGGTATTTGTCTTGACAGTCTGTCCAAAAACAGCAGAAAGATTTTTTACAGCTTCGAGTTCCGCAGTTTCCCGTGTTTTTCCAGAACCAATTCCGTTCATATAACTTTCAGACGGATAAACACTCACTGGAAGCGTTATCCAATCAGGTTCTTTCTTTTTTGCTCCAAAAAGAAGACACGCAGAGAAAATAAAGAAAATAAGAAAAATATTTTTTTTCATAAAAATCCTAAAAACTGCCTACAAAACTTTATTTCTCAAAAAAATCAGAATTAAAATTTAACTGCCGATTTTTTTATATATTTTTTAATATCGTTATTCTGATCTGACCAGATAATTTTATTTGTTTCCAGATCAATCAACTGCATATCAACCTGATAAGTTCTTACCTGCTGTCTGCCGTCAGTATCTACGATTGTTGTTACACTTCCCTGCAACATAAAATCTGCAGCTGTTTCATTACCAATTGACTTTGCAGTTTCATAAGCATTTTCTGCCTGATCATACTTTTCTGCACGAAGTTCTTCTCTTTGATTTGCATCTGCAACAAATTCCAAAGTTCCGTCATTGATAATTACATTCTGGAATCTTTTTGAAAGAATCGAAGTGTCAATTCTTTCAACGCTTTTATTTTTTATAGTTCCAATAATTACAACAGGAGTTCTGCCAGTTGTGCTTTTAAAATTAGCAACACGCTTTGATTTTATACAAGAATCAATCAATGTTGTACAAACCTGATTAACATCGTTATCGTTCCAATATCCGCTCAAATCTTTTACGCTTTCATTAGCTTCATATCTCTTTACAGAAGTAGAACCGCAGGAGAAGAAAAACAGCGAAGAAACAATTAACAAATTTGCAAATAAAATTTTCGATTTCATAAATCACCTCTAAATAAATCTATTTTATACAAGAAGAAACAACCAGCGAAGGTTTTCCTTCTTTTACTTCCGTTTCAAATGTTTTTTCTACAACATTTCCATCAACGAAACGATAAATTACTTTTCCAGTGTACAAACCTGCCGGAACAGTAAACCCAACAGCATTTACACATTCCGGGAAAAATTCTCCCTGACGAATATCCGCAGTTTCCGTAAAATCGATTGCAGAAAGTCCTGCAGCAGTTGAAGCACAGAGTCCATCAAAAGCAACAGAAGCTAAGGAGTAAGCAAGACCATGGCTAGGAAGAAGTTTTAATCCTTCGTAACTGGCATTTATGCTGGCAATTCCTGCAACAATTCCGCTCACTTTTTTTGTAATGCTACGGCTCATACTTGCTTTATATTCTTTTCTAGCCCTAAGTTTAACAGATTTTTCCAGGTTAGAATTAAAATTTTCTATTATAACAGTTTCTTTAGTTCCAACATTATTTAAAACTACATCAACGCCTTTTACAGTAGATTTTTTTTCGTAAAAAGGATGAACAAACTTAAACTGCACAGGAAGAAACCTGTAAGAAGAATTGCCTGTTGGAATGTAAAAATATGTAGATTTTGAAGGAAAATATAAGTCTTTTTCAATCTGTTTTCCGATTAAACCAGCAAAAGCAATTACATTTATACGACCTTTTCCAGAAGGAATTGAAACGTCGGCAGAATCAAAGTCACTTATAAGCGATTTTAAAACCATTGAATCTGAATCAATCTGACTTTTATCTCCGTCTGCCTGACGTAAAATCAAACTCAAATAACGCGCAAGAGAAGATTCTTTATAAACATCTTTTTCTGTTGGTTTTTGAGGAGAAGCAGATGTAAAAACAGAAGAATCAATTCCATATGTTCCAAGCGATTTTGTATCAGAATCCAGTTCATTTTGTACAGAAGGATCCAGACCATTTTGAACTAAAACTTCTCCATAAAGGCGTCTGTATTCTGGAAGTTTTACGTCAGAAAGTTTTGTAAGCTGATTGACTGCACTGTTCAAATCGCCCTGCAAATAATAGCAGAGACAATTCATTGTATTAACTAAAAGATATTCATAAACGTTGCCGGTATATTCTTTTAAATTTTCATTTGCAACAGCTTTTCCAATCGATTTTGTAATACTTTTTGTAAGAGTATCAAACATTTGAACATCAGTTTTTTCAAAAACTGCCGATGCACGCTCGTAATCGCCGGTAATAAAATAAAGCATCGCAAGATCAAGATTATCGCGAATATTTACCTTTTTTCTTGTCTTATACAGCATCATTCCAAGACAGGTTGAATAATCTCTCTGCTCATAAGCTTTTAAATATTTTTCTTCATTATATTTTATTGGCTTAACTTTTTTAGCGTGATGTTTTTGTTCAACAACTGTGCCGGCATTTTCCTGTTCAACTTCTTCAACTTTAACGGAAGAACATGCACAAAAAACGCAGGCAAGAAATAATATAAAAATTTTGGTGATTTTTTTCATTTTGACTTCCAGTAAAATTTCAGGGCTTTAATGCAATCTTTTTTCTAAAAAAAAAGTATAATGTATGCTATGAACAAAATCTAAAATAAAACTAAAAATTACAATTCCTGGAAAAATCAAAACAAACAATTATTTTTCTGTCAGTTTTTTTCCAACTTCATCAATTACATCGTCTGGAGTGCTTGCTCCGGCGGTTAAACCAACCTTTTCTAAATTATAAAATTCTTCAGGAATTTCTGACGCATTTTCAATTAAAGCTGAATGAAGACACAATTTTTTTGCTTTGTCATAAAGACGGTTTGTATTTGCACTGTTTTTTCCACCAATAACAAGAACGCCTTCAACTTTTTTGCAAAGTTCTGCAAGGCTGTCCTGTCTGTCGTAAGTTGCGGGGCAAATAGTTCTAAAAATCTTTATTTCCGGAATTTTTTCTTTTAAAAGAGAAGCAATTTCGTCAAAAAGCTTAACGCTGAATGTTGTCTGACTAAGTAAAACAAATTCTTTTTTTTGTAATATTTCTTCTTCAAAAAATTCTATTTGTTTTAGCGCTTCTTCAACAGATTTTATTAAAATAAAATTTGCTTTTTTGCCTGCAAGTTCGGCTGAACGTCTAGCAGCGCCTTCAATTCCAATAACTTCGCCGTGGTTAGCATCGCCCGTAAAAAAAATTACACAACCACTTTTTGCAAAGCTGGCACATTTTTTTTGATTTGTTTTTACAATCGGACAGGTTCCGTCTAAAACACGGGCTCCAGTCTGTTCAAGTTTTTCAGAAATTTCAGGAGGAATTCCGTGCGCCCTTATTACAACTGTGTCTTCTTTTTTTATTGAAGGAATTTCTTCTTCACAAAGAATTTTTAATCCACGTTCTTCAAACTTTTTTAATGCCAGCGGATTATGAATTAACGGTCCATAAGAATAAACTTTTGCATTTGAATTTTCTTTAAGAGCCTGTTCTGCTGTCATTACTGCATGGCGGACACCAGCACAAAATCCCATTTTTTCAGCACGAATTATTTGCATTGCAAAATATTAACAAAAGAGAAAAAAAAATGCCACAGATTAAAATCTGTGGCACAAAAATAGACTTAAAAACTATTCTTCAGTATTAAAATTTGCAGTATTTACACCAGGCAAAACTGCAGCTGGCTTCCAGTTTTTGCGGATTGCAGAAATGAAAGCTCCAGCGATAAAGATTGAAGAATAACATCCAGAAATAAGACCTACAATCAAAGCAATTGAGAAGTTTCTGATATCTCCTGTTGTAAATACAACGAGAGCAAGAACTGCAAACAATGTTGTAAGAGTTGTAATTATAGAACGGCTCAAAGTTGCTGTAAGTGCATTATCAAGAATATCTTTAAAATTCTTAGCTTCTACAATCTTCATATCCGATCTTACGCGGTCAAGAATAACGACAGTAGCGTTAATTGAATAACCAATGATTGTAAGAACAGCCGCAATTGATGTTGTAGTAAATTCAAGTTGTGACCATGAAAGGAAAGAAATCATAATCAAGGCATCGTGAATAACTGCAATTACAGATGCAAGGGCTGCGTCCCATTTAAATCGAATCAAAGTGTAGGCAAAAATCAACACAAGAGTTGCCAAAACGAGCACGATTGAATCACGGATCAAAGATTTTGAAAACTGTGCACTGATTGACTGGCTCTGTTCAATTACAACGTTGTTTTCTCCATAAGCAACACCAAGTGTATCTTTTACTAAAGATTCAACATTGTCGCCTGCTGCTGTACGAATCTGGAATGTATTATCGCTTCCAGCTGGTTTTACAGAAGCACTAATCTGCTTTGCAGCAAGAATTTCTGTAATTTTGTCAGCATCAGCTTCTTCGTTTGTAACAGAAACCTGAATATTCTGACCAGGTTTAAATTCAAGTCCCCAGTTCATTCCACGAACGCAAACGCTCACGATTCCTGCAATAATAAGAACAGAGCTCAAAACAACTGCAGCAGGGAAAAATTTACTAAAATGAATTATTTTTTTCATTACTGTTTTACTCCCCAACCGATACTGATTTTCTTAAGGCCACGAACTTCTGTATTAAAGTCGAACATAAGACGAGAAATTACGAGAGCTGTAAATACTGAAGAACAAACACCGATTGCAAGTGAAACGGCAAATCCCTGGATTGAACCTGTACCGAGCTGACTCAAGAACAAAGCTGCAATAAATGTTGTAATGTTAGAGTCCATAATTGCCCAGAAAGCATTATCAAAACCAGAAATAATTGCAGCAGCACGAGATTTACCAACTGCAAGTTCTTCCTTAATGCGTTCAAAAATGATTACGTTTGCATCAACTGACATACCGACTGTAAGAATCATACCGGCAACAGAAGAAAGTGTAAGGGTAAGATTGAATGCAGAAAGAACAGAGAACATAATATACATATTGAGAATCTGTGCAACAACTGCATAAAAACCTGCACCAAGATAGAATATAATCATGAATGCAAATACCATGCACAAACCTAATGCAAGTGCCATCATTCCCTGGTGAATTGCCTGCTGACCAAGAGAAGCACCAACAACCTGCTGGCTTTCAATCTTTAATGGAACATCAAGGTAAGAAGTCTGCAATACTTTCTGAATATTCTGAGCTTCATCAACAGAGAAACCACCAGAAAGGCTTACATTTCCACCGGTAATAGCCTGACGGATAGAAGCTGCCGATTTAATTTTTCCATCATTTACGATTGCAAGACGTTCGTTAACGTGTGCGCCTGTAAAATCAGCAAAAATAACTGCACCTTCAGAATCAAGAGAGAAGTTTACTTCTGTCTGACCTGTTGTCTGATCGCGGCTTACCTGAGCTGACTTTACATGATTTCCATCAAGTGCAATTTCTTTCTTTACAGCAAGATAACCGATTCTCTGATCAAGACCATAAGCATCTTTTGTATAATAACCAAAAACTTCTGTATCAGCAGGAATAACCGACGGATCAGCAAGAGAACCGTCTGCATTAAATGCATCAGGCCCAACAGAAGCATAATATGCAGCAAAAGCATTTGTTGCTTTTTCATCAACCAGGCGGAAATTCAAACTTCCTTTACCCTGAATAATCGAACTTACGCTTTCGCTGTCTGCCTGACCAGGAATTTCAATATAAATTCTATCTGCACCCTGCTGACGAATAACAGGAGAAGTAAGACCAAATTTATCAATTGAAGATGTAAGTGTTTCAACAGCCTGAGTCATTGCTTTTTCTTTAAATTCATCAGGATTAGCAACTTCAGAAGATTCACGCTGTTTTTCGAGAGCTGCATCAAGGTCAGCCTTTACGATAATGTTCATACCACCAGAAAGGTCAAGACCAAGTTTTACAGAATTGTTGTAATTATTCTTAGCTTTTAAATAAGCCGAACGGTAATGATCTTCGAATACGTTCTGCAATTCTGTAGCACTTGAAAATGCAGAAAGAACTGCAGCAACGTTCATGTCTGCAGGAACGTCTTTATCTGCTGCTTTATAAGCTTTTTTTGCAGCTTTTACAACGTAAGCATAAGATTTATCTAGAGAAGTTTCCGGGTTTTTATTTGCCATGTCTTTAAGAGCGGCAACTTCTTCTCTTGCATTCTTCTCAGATTCATCCTTGATTTTTTCGAGGGAACTGAGAGCCACTTTTTGAATCTCATCTGGTGTACAGAAATACCAGGAAACTGAAGGCTTTAAAAACAAAGCACAAACAGCAAGTACAACCAGAATAAGAATAAAACGACTTCGTTTATTCATTTATAAAATTCCATCCTGAAAAATTATTTATTTTATTCTGTAACTTCAGCTTTTGAATCAGCAGAATCTTCTGCTTCTTTTTCTTCTGCTACAGTTTCTTCCTTTTTAGGTTCATCTTTTTTTGCCTTTTTTGCTGCAGTTTTTACAGCAGGCTTGTCAGAAACAACACCAGAAATTGCAGAGCGAGAAAATTCAATTGAAGTATCAGAATCAACTTTTACGATAATTGTTTTTTCTTTAGTTGAACTTACAACACCGTGAATTCCACCGATTGTAACTACTTTGTCACCTTTTTTAAGGGCTTTAATCATTCTTTCTGTTTCTTTCTGTTTTTTATTCTGTGGACGAATAATAAAGAAATAGAAAATTGCAATGATGAGAATAAATGGCACAACAGACATAAGCATGCTAGATTGTCCCTGCTGTGCAGTTTGAAGTAAAGGTATAAAAGACATTTTTTCCTTCCTTTTTCTTTAAAATATAGCCTTAAAAGAATAACATTTTGATAATATCGTGGCAAGGTAAGATAAAAGTTGTCTATTTGGACAGAAGCGTTTCGAGTTCAGCGTTTAATTTTAAAAGATTTTCGTCAGCCGGGGAAATTGCAACAACCTGTTTTAAATAATACTGAGCTTTTCTGTATTCTTTTTTGTTAAAATAAATTTCATAAAGTCTAAAAAGTGCATCTTTATTACGGGGATTTGAAGTAAGGCTTGAACGCAAATCAACCAAAACAGAATCTTCATTATTTTCCAAAAAACTGCGCTCATAATAAAGAAAACTTTTCATTTTTGAAGAAGCATTTGAAAAATTCTGTTCGATTATACGTAAAGCTTCCTGTTTTCTGCCGGTTTGAACCAAAACTTTTATATAAGATTGAACTGCAGTTTCGTTTTTCTGATTTTGAGAATAAAGTTCAGAAGCTAAATTCCAGGCTTCATCTTTTTTTCCGGCAGCGAGACAAATTTCAATATGCGAATAAAGGCTGTCTTTTGGAAAATTTTTCATTTTACAAAGATTTGAACTGACTTCGTAAGCACGAGCCCACATTCTTTTACTTACAAAATCTTCAATTTGAATTTTCATTGCTTCGACATTATTTTTGTCTTTTTCAAGAATTATCGATGCCAGTTCGCCTGCGGACTTTCCGTTGATTTTAGTTCCGCTTTCTCCGGCTAAACCTGCGGCAGTTAAAATAATTTCTACATCATCTGGATAAAGAGTAAGAGCTTTTTCGATTGTTGCAGTTGCTGCCGTTGTATTTTTATTCCAGTCTTTTTGAACTTTTGAACGCAAAATTAAATATTCGCGGGAATCCGGATTTGAACGCGCATAAACGTCCAGAAGAGACGCTGCACGAATATAATCTCCACGCTGAACTAAAATTTTTGCCCTGAACAAAACGTAATAAGAATTTTCTGGTTCCTGCTGAAGAACCCGCCCGACATAAAGTTCACTTTCTTCAAGTTCGCCAAGTGCAAATGTATTTTCGGCACAAAGTTTGAGCGCAGAAGAATCATAAGGATTTTTTTGAACTAAGTTTTTTGCAAGTTCCAGCGATTTTGAATAATTTTTTACTCTAAAGTTTATATCAGCAAAAGAAAAAACTGTTTCTGCACAATCTGGAGAATTTTCGAAGGCTTTTTTAAAATACGGCAAGGCTTGTTCTGCCTTATTCTGTCTCCGTAAAAGAACACCCATAAGATAATTTGCAACCACGCTTTCGCTGTTCAACTGCAAAGCTAAAGTTAAGGAATTTTGCGAAAGTGAATAATAATCATCGCGGCTTTCGGAAGTTACCAGAACCAAAGACGGAAGAACAAGGTTAAAAAAATCATTTTCGCCAGTACTTTCATCGTAAATTCCGTGTTTGCTCGACTCAATTGCGCCAAGATAAGAATTTGTTGCAGGAATTTCAAATGGTGAAAAACTTACATTTTCCTGTGGCCAAAGAATTGTCATTAAAGAATAAGCAACATTTAAGAGAATTTTTTCATTTTCAGTGTAGAGAGAAGGTTCTTTGCGTAAAATTGAATACGCCTGATTTATAGATTGCGGTGAACCATTTTCTACAGCTTTTACAGCTTCCTGAGGAATTCCACTAAAAAAGTTTCTTTCTTTTTTTGCAGGAATTGCAATAGAAACAGCCTGAGATTTTTCATCGTATTTTGAACTTTGCACAGAAGATTTTTCAGGTTTTGGAGAAGAGCCGCACGAAAAAAGCACAAAACAAAGGCCCGCAAAAAAGAGCGTAAGAAAAAAAGATTTCATTCCCTTTCATCCTCTTCAAGTTCACCTTCGCTTCTGTCGTAAGGAAAATTGGAAGAAGGATTTTGTTGAATTAAAAAAAGAATGATGAGACAAACTCCCAGAAAAATCGGGAACAAAGGCCAGCAGATTGAAATCCATTTTCTAAAACTCATAGAAATAAGGTTGAGAGAAAACAGCAGAAAATAGCAGCCCATTCCAATTAAAAAAACTGAAGGAAAAAGATAAGTTGTTCTGACTCTTCTGTCTTTTGTAACTCCAGTTAAAAAAACGGTTATGCCGGCAAGAATAATCGAAACAGGCCACAAACGTTCAAGCCCGGAATTAACAAGGCCGGAACAGACAATCATGAAAAAAAATCCTGCAAAAACTGCATAAAGCCCAAGAAAAAAAACAAAGGCAGAATTTAATTTTACGATTGAAAGATAAAAAAGAATTGCACCAACAATTGTAAGAATTACAGTCCAGGGTTCAACATGAGCATTAAAATGGCTTGCAAGACGCGGAAAACAGCACACTCCTGCAAGAATGCACACAACACCGAGAACTAAAACCATATTTAATGTTAATGCCGAAAGTTTTTTCAATTTAAAACCTGTTAAAAATCCGTATAAAAATTATTCTTTTGCGTAAGGGGCTGGAGGGGCGCCAAAGGCGTTCAAAAACGATAGTTTTTGAATGGAGCGCTCAAGACGCGGAACCCCGCAAGACCCGGTATGCTGCCTGCAGCATATACGCCCAAATTTAACAACAAATTTATTAAACCTTTTTTTATACTAAACAACAGAATACAACAAGATTCGCCCCCTTGCCAATAAGAAAGCACTTTGCTAATGTTTAAAATATGAAGTTAAAAATAAAATTATCTTTAGTTTTATGTCTTTTTTTAGCACTGTTTTCTTCGTGTAAAGTTCAAAAAGACGGAACGGATTTAGTTCAACTTCAGACACTTTTGCAGGACGAAAATCTTACGTCTCAGACCAGATATGCAGTAATAAACAGAATTGCAAACACACTTCATTCTTCAAAAAAACAGGATGAAATGATTCTTTTTCTGACAGATTGGGTAGAAAAAAATCCAGATGACATTTACAACTCTTACTGGCTTTTGATGGTTGCTTCGAGTTATCTTGAAAGCGGAGCCGACACTGTTGCCGAATATTATTTTGACCGCATATTAAAAGATTATCCAGATCTGCTTGTTCAGGGAAAGTCGATTCATTTTATGTGCCTGCAGCATTTAATTCAGATAAGCACAAATTCTACAAATAGAATTTCATATTTTAACCAGCTTGTAAGCCGTTTTCCTTCTCTCGTAAGTATTACAGAAATGTATGTTCGCCTTGCTCTTGAATACGAAAAAGAAGGTGAATACAACCAGGCTCTAAAATCTTATTCACTTTTTTTAAAACAGCCGGACGCTTCTACTATCCAGATTCCGGGAATTCCTGATGCTTATTCAAACGCACGCAAAATGGTTGATTTTTCAAATTCTACAAAGGACTGGACATTCGACTCTCTTGCTTCTCTGGAAACTGCTGTAAAAAGAGCAATCAGACAATACGACTGGCGTTCTCTCGACAAATACCGCTCAAAAGTTAATTTTTTTGCAATGTCGTGGAAATCCAGCGAAACCGATGCTAACGCTCTCGAAAATTTTTCTATGCGCGGTTTTATGGTCGGGCAGAGAATCCGCTACAACGAAAAACTTGATGAATCTTCAAACCCGAACGAAGCCTATCTGCGTTCAACTGGGTGGAGTCCGTACATGCCTGTCTGGTATCTTTACTTTAGAAAGGTGAATTTTCCTGTAGACCCGGAAATTCACGGAAGATGGGAGTGGGCTGGAATTTATTATGGCGAAAAAATGTAGGCTCAGTTTTAACGCCAGACATTTTTTTGTATTTCTGTGCGTTTTCTGCCTTTTTTTTGCATTTTTTCTGGACCTGGCAACCGCCCAGACTTTAGAAGACGAAGTTTTTACAGAAAAAATTGATTCTGATGAACTTTCTGAGCTTTTAGATTTTATTCAAAATGAAAGCAAAACAAACACGTCAAAATTTTCTTTAATCGGTGGAATAAAAATCCCAGATTCAACTTATGCGCAAAAACAGATTCAAAAATATATTGAACAATATACAACTCCATTTGGAAAGCAGCAGCTTTACGAAATTCTCGACAACGGAGAACTCTATCGCCTTTATGTCCGCCAGGAATTAAAAAAGCGTGGAATGCCTTCTGCCCTGGAATATCTGCCTGTTGTAGAAAGTGAATACAAACCAATGGCCGTCAGCAGAAGCGGAGCAAAAGGTTTGTGGCAGTTTATGGACAATTCAATTGAAGGACTTTTAAAAAAAAATGCCTTTATCGATGAACGCTACGATCCATGGAAAAGCACAGACGCGGCATTAAAAAAACTTCAGGACAATTACAGACAATTTAAGGACTGGCCGCTTGCAATTGCAGCTTATAACTGCGGAGCTGGCGCAATGAAAAAAATTCTTTCTAAAGCAAAAGTAAAAACATTCTGGTTTATTGCTGAAAATGGACTTTTAAGAGACCAGAGCGTTCAATATGTGCCAAAACTTTTAGCAATTGCAGAACTTTCGGACAATGGAAGCGCTTACAAAATTGAATTACCAAAAATTACACCTTCGGTTCGTTATGCAGATTTTGAATACATTACAACTGACACTCAGATTAACCTTGACCTGCTTTCTTCTGAATTAAAAATGGAGCCTTCAATCCTGAAAAAACTCAACAGCGCACTTTTAACTTCTTCAACCCCGCCAGACGAAAAATATGAATTGCGCTTGCCTTCTGGAATGAAAAAAAGTGCAGAAATTGCAATCGCGGAAATTACAAAAACAACAAAACAAACGGCAAAAACAATACACGTTGTTCAAAAAGGTGAAACTCTATGGTCAATTTCTAAAAAGTACGGAGTGTCTGTTAAAGAAATACAGGCGAAAAACAATTTAAAAGAAGGTTCTCCTTTAGAAACTGGCAAAAAACTTTATATAAAATAACAAAATGCCGAAAATAAACACAAACGGCAAAACAGGGAGAATAAAATTGAAAAAATCAATTCTGACTTTTATTTCGTTTTTTTTCTTAAATGCAGCTTTTATTTTTGCACAAACCGGCGACATGCAGTCAAAAAGCAGCATTGACTGGACAAAAAACACATTTTATTCTTCTGTAACACTCGATCTCGAAAAAGCAGGAATTCAACTTCCGGCAGGAAAAATGACGGCAGAAAACCGCATAAAAACAGAACTGCCCGACCTTGTAAAAGAACCGCTTCTGTCGCTTTTAGTAGACAACAGCACCCAGCTTGCCGACCTTGTTTTAACCTATGATCTTACACTCGAACAAATTGCACAAATCGTAAACGATTCAAAAAAAATGCCGGGAATTTTCGTTGACTTAAGTTCAACCTTAAAAATTGACAGTTTTTTAAACACTTTAAATATTTCTTCACTCTTAATTCGACACAAAACTCCCTACAAATCTCCGCGCCCGCTCGACACAGTTCCAAGCCGCGCTTACACAGGAATAATCATTGACGCCCGCGGACAATTAGACGTTCAGGGCGAATTTTCTACAGACGAAGTAAAACCATGTTTCTTTCCTAAAATCTGGGACGAAAACATGAACTTAATTTACGAACGCAACATGGGCGATCCGCAGACAGAAAGCAAAAAAGGATTTGTTCACTACGACTGGACAGAAAACGAGTCAACTTACACAGACCGTGTCGGAATTGACCCGCTTTACATAAGTGCAAGAAAAGTTTTTGGCAGATTCAGAACCGACCCGGTAATTTCTGTGCGCGATGCCTTAAAAATTCTATGTATTCCGGAAAATGTTGAACTTTTAAAGCAGGGAAAAGTTGTAATTCTTCTCGATAAAAAAAATCTGATAGAAGAAATTTCAGTTCCAGAAAAAAACGACAGATACTACGCCGACATAAAAGATTTAAAACAATTTTTGTTTAATAAAGAAGACGCGCCGATTATTCAGGACACAGCACGCGGAATCCAGATTCTTTACGATTTAAAATTTGTTGCAGACAGCGCCGAACTTCTCAAAAGTGAACTTCCAAAAGTAAAAAATCTTGCAGAAAGCCTTAAAAAAATAAATTCGGACAATGCTTATACAATTTTAATTGAAGGCCACACAGCAGACGTAAACAAGCCGGAAGGTCAAATGAAGCTCAGTATTGAACGCACCCAGACAATTTTAAACGAACTTGTTAAAAACGGGCTTGACCGTTCAATTTTTTCTTATCGTGGTTACGGCGGAACTCAGCCAGTAGCAACAAACGAAACACCAGAGGGACGGGCTCAAAACAGACGCGTTATAATTACGGCCCGGCCAAAAGCAACTTATATTCAGCGCAATTAGTTTTTTAATTTTTATGCGGGCGCATGGGCGAACTCGCCCACCGGGCTTTTCGTGGTTCCGCGCATTACGCGCTACATTGTTCTGACATCCTGTCAGGCAACAAATGCTGCGCATTTCTTGCGGTCAGCAGTCTTTTTGTGCCATCCGTGGCACTGTGCACAGAAAAATAATCATTGGTTTTAGTAAAAAAAATGTCAGCACAACGCCTTTGGCGCCACTACAATCCCTTGCGCAGCATTTCTGCTAAACGGCAGACACCTTCTACCATGGCCTTGTGTTCTTCTGGTGCAATTCTTGCATAAAGAGTTTCTGGAGTGTCGCCTTTTAAAACCGGCACTTTTTTCTGCACAAGAATTTTTCCAGTATCGCATCCACTGTCAACAAGGTGAACTGTACAGCCAGATTCACTTTCTCCAGCCGCAAGCACAGCTTCGTGCACATTGTGTCCCCACATTCCGACTCCGCCAAACTTTGGCAGCAATGCTGGATGCAGGTTTACAATTCTATTTGAATATTCTTCTATAATTTTTCCGGATAAAACTGTAAGCCAGCCGGCAAGAACAATTGCATCACAGCCGGCATCTTTTGCTGCTTTTAATGCAGCGTCAGAAACTGCGATTCGTTTTTCTTCTTTCGTAGATTGTTTTGCTTTTTCTTCTCCCAAAACGGCAAACGGCGAAACAATTTTCGTTTCAATTCCTGCTTTTTGGGCACGCTCAAGGGCAAATGCTTTTTTTGTATCTGCAATTACAATCTGTATTTTATATGGACAATCTTTTGTATTTTTTTCGTAATCAATCAATGCCTGAAGATTTGTTCCGCCACCGCTTACTAAAACTGCTATTTTCATTTTTGTTTCCTTTATTTTTATTTTATAAAAAGTATCACAAAATCACGCTTATTTACATACTTCTTTTTCTACGCTTTCAATAATCTGACTTCCCCACCATTCGCATAATTCAAATTTTGCTTTTTCTTTTAGTTCAGGGGCAACAACACAATTCAACTGCTGTAAATTATTTTTTGCAAAAAACCTGCATTCATTTTTTACTGCAATAATTTCTTCTTCAGTAAGCAAATTTCTTAAGCTTTCATCCGTCTGAATATCATTCAAAATAATCGTAAAAACACTTGCGGTTGAACAGACTTTTTTCCATTCTTCAATGCTGTCAATTTTCTTGGCAGAAGAAATTCCTGTATTGACTGTGTAATTGTAAACATTGTTTTTTATTCCTGTGTAACTTTTTGCAAACAGCGCAAGGTAAAAAAATGTAAGAAAATCTTCGCCAAAAGTGCAATACACAAAAGGAATTCTTTCAAAGGCTTTTAAGCAAAGTTCACGGTCAAAAAGTTTTGCCCACAAAAATGCTGAACATTTTTTTTCAATTAAAAAAGCTTTTAAAATTTTCTGTCCGTAGAGTTTTCCGTTAAAAACACGAGTACATTTTTCTGAAATTTCATTTTTTCTTTTTTGCGCATAATTTTTATCAAAATCTTCTTCACAAAAACAAACTTCCGCCAGACCATGAACAATTTCTGAGCCGTTTTCAACTGCTGTCTGCCACAACGTTTTTATTGCGTCCGCACACAAGGTGTCGTCGCTGTCAACAAACATCAGATATTTTCCTTTAGCAGCAAGAACTGCCGTTCTTCTGGCTTCTACCAGACCGCGATTTTTAGAATGTTTTATAAACTGTAAAAAAATATTCCGCCCTTTTATTTGTTTTTTAAATTCCTTTAAAATCTTTTGGGTGGATTTTTCCAATTCCTTTTTCTGAAAATTGTCGTTTTCGTCTTCAACAATTACAACTTCAAAATATTCAAACTGCTGGCCTGCAATACTTTTTAAACAGTTTTCAAGATATTTTTGTGTTCCGCAGACTGGAATGCACACACTAACATTTATTTCGCTCGTTTTTAACATAGGCAATAAAAAAAGCCTTTATCGTAAAAACAATAAAGGCCCGTTAATTTTAGTTAATTGTAAAAGTAGATGAATAATTTGCCTGTTCAGGTTTACTCATTGTAACAGATGCTTCCTGTTGTGTAAGCGAAGAACTTTCTATGTCAAAAACAAAGAAACCGTCTTTGTTGTATAAATTTTTACTTGAGGCATCTTTCGTTGTAAATCCGTCGTCTGCAATTACAAGTTTTTTAGGCATTACACAGGCAAAATGTACAGGCCCAAAAAATACATTTTCTTCATCGTAAAGAGGAGCACAAAGTGTAGAATCTGCTGCCTCTGCCAATTTGCTCTCTGTTGTTGACCAGCCGGTTACTGTAATTTCACTACCTGCAGAAGTGCTAAAAGTAAGCAAGGCACCACGGCTAAAGTAATACTTGTCGCTGGTTCCACCACCATAAATGCTGGAAGAAGCTTCTCTTACAAGCGCATACAATGTTGAAGTTGAATTTCCACAACCGTCACCAACAATTAAATCCGTTATTCCGGCAGTATCCCAACCGTCTGAGTCATATTTATCACTGTCTATACTAAGTTTTTTAGTTATAGTCGCTCCCAAACTTATTACAGAAGGTGTTCCGGGAGTTACACTTACACCACTGTCTGTCTTAGTTACCGTAAAATCAACTTTTAAGACATTTAAATCGGCATCAGCAAGATAAACATCTGAGCCATAAACTGCAATCTGAGAAAATTTTCCCGCAATAACCGTAGTAAGTGTCGCCGGCACACTAACTGTTGTGCTGGCAACCTGAGTAAATGCAGAATCAGAACCGGAAAATGCGTAAACCGTAGAAACATACGAAGTGGTTGAGTCGCTGGTTACAGACGTTGTCCATAAAACATAAACAAGGTCGTTTACTGTGTCATAACAAATGTCTGCATAAGCTGGCGACGAGCTAATATCTGTAAAATCAGCAGAAACCGACGCTGCAGAAGAAAAACCACCAGAAGCAACAGATTTTACATATTTGTAGAGCAACAGGCTGTTATTAAACTTTGCAACATACAGGTTTCCTTCTCCGTCAAAAGCATAATAAACGGAGCCAGAAAGGTCTGTCATAATTGTGCTTCCTGTTACAGAAGAATCGTAAAAAACCTGCATAAATGCGCTGTCAACGCTATTAACATAAACCGCATTTGTGTTGTAATCAGCCTTAAAATTAAAATTCATTTCTGCTAGATAAACTGTAGAATTTACAACAACGTAGCAGGAAAGCGTATTTTCTTCTTCTGGCAAAACTGCTTCGCTTTCTGTTGGATTTAATACAAGAGAGCTTTCTGTTCCAACTACCTGTCCGTTCAACTGCCAGGTGTAAGAAGAAATTTCAATTCCATCAACTCCGCCAAGGCTAAACGTTAAATCTTCGTCTTTATAAGTAAACGTACTTCCATCTGCATAAGAAACAGAATCTGCATCCACAGCCGTAATAGCAATGCTTTCTGACAGGTTTACAATGCTATTACTTACACTTGCTGCAGGAAGTGCGTAAATTCCATAAGTTGTTGTTTCGCCGTCGTCAGACGTTGTTGTTTCTGACTTAACCGAACAAGTCCAGTTGTCTAAAGATTCTGTGCCGTCATAAGAATACAACAAAATCGAACCTTCAACAGAATCAACAGTTGTGCTCATGTACGTTATAAATGGAGCAGAAACATAAGAAGTAAAATTGTCGTTAACTGTAGTTGAATCCACAGTTCTAACTGCAATTTTATAATTACCAAAATTCAAATATTCAGTAGTTAAGTTTGCACCATTTTTCAACGTAATAATCATTGAATCAGCCGACGGAGTTATTGAAGTAACCTGCAAACTAGAATCGTCATCTGCAGCAGTTACAACAACAGAACCGCTTATTACAGTCTGTAAGATAGCACTACTAGAACCCGCACTGCCACTAGTAATTGAAAGTACTGCATTTTCTGTATCAGAAGAATTATAAATATTTATTGAATTAAATTTTTTATTTTCAATATTTGTTTTTAGAACAGACTGCAATTTTGTAAGGGCTGCAATATTAATTTCTGCACTTTCGTCGCCGGTCATAAAAATATTAATATCGGTTACATCCGGCAAAGAAGAAACAAACGTTGTTCCGAGCAGTTTTGTAAGGTTTACAGGATAAGATTTTGCAAGGCCAGCATAACTAGAAGTTGAATTTGTTGCGTAATAAGTTTTTTCTGTTACACAGGAAAGTTTTTGACTTGAAGTTGTAGTAATGCCGTCTGCAATCTGAACACTATATTCGCCGATTCTGTATTTATATTGATTTGTTCCATCGTTAAAAGAAAAACTGATTACATACCAGCCAGAAGGAATTCCTTCCTTTAAAAGTACAATGTTACTATCAACGATTGAAATTCCACTGCTGGAATTTAATTCAATTGATTCGCCATTATTAACTCCATTTTTCGGTGTTAAAACAGCTTTAAAACTACTTATGTTATTTTCCGTAAGACTTCCTGTATCAGAAAGATTTTCTGTAGACAAAGTTAAGTTAAGATTTCCAGTACTTTCGTTCTTTAAGTGAACATCAATTTTTTCGGTTGTTACACCTTCTGCACTAACGCTAAAGCCTGTTTTTGAACCATAAAGACTAAAACTTTTGCCAGAATTCACACCAGAACCAGAAATTTCTAATGTATAAGTTCCAACAGGAATTTTACTCATCGAAAAAGTGTTATTACCAGAATTCCAGGCAAGTTTTGAACTTTCTTCATCTGAACCTGTCGAAAATTCGTATGTTTTTTCCTCGCCAAGAACGGTTCCTGTAAATGTTAAAGTCCAGACACTTACATCTGAAAGCTTGTAGTCTACAGCATAAATTGCCCGCATCTCGTTTTTAGAAAGGCTTACAGTCATTTTTTCGCTATCAGGCTCTGCTGAACTAGGTTCACTAATGTTTGAACATCCACAAAAAAGCGCTGCAAAAGCAAACATTGCAATCGAAAAAAAATTATTTTTTTTCATACTCTCCTTTCCTCCATACCTTTTATAAAAACTTTTTATTCAACAATTTATTAAAAACTAAAATAAAGCCCGCACAAGCTCATTATTCAGAATCAGTTTGTACGAGTGTAAATTTGAATTCCACAATTCTAGTTGAATTTTCATCAACAATCGCCGTACACGAAATAATATTTTCTTCGTCTAATAAAGCATTTTCCATCTGACTGAATGTGCACCTGAGAGTTTCACCGGTTTCTCCAGAGATTTCTGTTCCATTTAAACTCCAGATATACGATACGTCAGAAATTTCTAAATATGTATCAAATTCAACTTCTTTATTAAAAGAAACTTCCTCTCCATCATTAATCTCACTGCCACCAACATATCTTGCAACAATAGAAAAATCAGAATCCAGTGTTATATTCGCAATGCTTGTAACCCGCACAAGTTCAACATTCGCAGAATTTTCACCAGCCGCAAGAATAATCTCGCTTGCTTCGCTTGTTTTGTAATAAGCAACTGTTCCCTGTAAAAGAGAAACTTCCAGGCTGATTTTTGCACCCGCAGGCAATTCTTCGAGCGTATAAACAATTGAAGAACTTAAAGATGATTTTTTGATTTTAAAAGATTTTTCAAGTGAATAATCTCCGCTGATTTTTACAACAAGAGTAAAATCTGTATCGCCAGAAGTTTCGTTTATTACAGAACGAGCGACACTTTCAGGAATTTTTACAGATACAGAAGAAGTCCTGACTTCGGCACATGAAAAAACAAACAAAGAAAAAACAACAGCCGAACACAGGACAAAAAACCTTTTTGCCATAAAATCCTCCGCAAAACAGTTAAAACACTTTCTTTAGAACTTTAACATAGGCAAAACACATTTTCAATTTTTAAGCCCCGTAAATTCCAGATTTATTTGTCCCAATGACTAAAGTTTTGCATAAAAAAAGCGCATTCAGAAGAACGCGCCTTTTATTTATTTAAATTTTCTAAATGAACAACTATTCAAGAATTGTTGCTTCGTGTGAACCTTTAAGTTCACTTCCAAGATCATGGTCAGCAGCCTTTACGTAACCGATTTTGTATGCCTTCATGTCTGGAATTCCAAGCTTTTTGTGAACGTCAGTTGCAAACTTTGCTGCATTTTTATTAAAGTGTTCAACAATTTTGTCAGCTTCTTCTTTTTTAACGGCAAGAACAAGGCCAATTCCCATGTTGTAAGTACCCCACATTCCTTCTGCGTCAGCACCACGACGAACAAGTTCATCAAAAATTGCAGGTTTTTCCCAGCTGTCCTTTTTAATTACGCTTACAAGGTTTGCACCCTTTTTGTACATTCTAGGAACATTTTCGTAGAATCCACCACCAGTAATATGAACCATTCCGTGGATCGCACTTCCAAAAGCTTCGAGAGCGTCCATAACCGGGCGAACATAAATGCGGGTTGGAGTAAGGAGAGTTTCGCCGATCGGTTTTCCGTTAAAATCTTCGTTAAAGTCTTTTACAAGTTTGCGTACAAGCGAATATCCGTTTGAGTGGCAGCCAGTAGAAGAAAGTCCAATCAAAACGTCTCCAGCTTCAATTTTGTCGCCAGTAATCATGTTTTCTTTTTCGCCAAAACCAACGCCAAAGCCTGCAAGGTCGTATTTTCCTTCATCATAAAAACCTGGCATTTCTGCAGTTTCGCCGCCTAAAAGAGCACAACCAGCATCAACACAACCGTCAGCAACGCCTTTTACAAGTTCACCTGCAACATGAGCATCGAGTTTTCCGCATGCAACATAATCCAGGAAGAATGAAGTTTTAACGCCAGAACACAAAATATCATTTACGCTCATTGCAACGCAGTCAATTCCGACAGTGTCATATTTTTTTAACTGAAAAGCAATGTCAAGTTTTGTTCCAACGCCGTCAGTTCCAGAAACAGCAACCGGATGCTTTAATCCGGCAGGAATTTCAAACATTCCGTTAAAACTGCCAAGATCTGTCAAAAGTCCAGGAATGCGGGTGCGTTTTGCATGAACCTTATATTCATTTACAGCGTTGTAACCTTCTTCAACGTCAACACCAGAATCTTTGTAATCGATTGTTGCCATAATTTTTCCTCAATTTTTTGGAGCGCAATTAAAAGTCTCGTCCGTGCTTGCGCAGTTCGGTACCCCTCAGTCCTTCGGACCGGCTAAAGCCGCTGCTCCACCACGGGCTATATTTTTGCGTAAAGTATAATAATTTTTTTGTCTCGTGTCATTATAAAGCAACATCAAGACCAGTTGCTGCTGCATCATCTGCAAGCTTTTTACGGAAAGCTGTAAGTTTTTCCTTTAATTCAGGATATTTTATCGAAAGAATTTCTGCTGCAAGATAAGCAGCATTTTTGCTTGAATTAATTCCAACTGTAGCAACAGGAATCTGTGGTGGCATCTGAACAATAGAAAGAAGTGCATCCATTCCTCCAAGGCCGTTAGAAACTCCAGGATTTACACACTCCAGAGGAACTCCAATTACAGGCAAAGTTGTAGCACCGGCAATTACACCAGGAAGAGCGGCAGCAAGTCCGGCTCCTGCAATTATAACTTCACAGCCGTCATCTTCTACCTGCTTTACGGTTTTATGCAAAAGTTCACCGGCCCTGTGTGCAGACAGAATATAGGCTTTATATTCAATACCAAATTCTTTTAAAACATCGGCAGCTTTTTTCATTGTATCTTTGTCAGATTTTGAACCAAAAAATATTGCAACTTTCATTAAAAATCACCTCACCGACAGTTTAGAGCAAAATCAAAAATCTTACTATAGAAACTCAAAACCTGAACTAAACAATATCAGCGTTCATCGTTGAAACCAGACATAAATTTTCACTATGATTATTCTATGAGCGAAAATAAAAACAAAAATAAAAAACTTGCGCGGAATATGCTGGACTTTATAAAAAATTCACCATCGTGCTTTCATGCTGTAAAAAATATCTGCACAAGATTAAGTCAAAACGGATTTTTAGAACTAAAAGAATCTCAAAAATGGAATCTAAAAAAAGGAAGCAGATATTTTGTAACAAGAAATTCATCTTCCGTAATTGCTTTTACAATTCCTGATTCAAAAGAAGAAAATTCACCATTTATGATTTGTGCAAGTCATTCTGATTCACCTTCATTTAAAATCAAGGAAAATCCAGAAATTTCTGGCAATGGCTGCGTTGTTTTAAACGTTGAAAAATACGGCGGAATGTTGATTTCTCCCTGGTTTGACCGCCCGCTTTCTGTTGCCGGCCGTGTAATCGTAAAAACAAACGAAGGCTTAAAACAGATTTTAGTTGACGTAAACCGCGACTTGGTAATGATTCCAAATCTTGCAATTCACATGAACCGTGAAGCAAACGACGGACACAAAATTGACGTCCAGAACGAAGTGCGCCCGGTTTTAAGCTTAAACGAAAATACAAAACTGTCACAAATAATTGCCGGCAACGCAAATATTAACGAAAAAGATATTTTGACTTCTGACCTTTTTTTGTACAACCGTTGTGAGCCTGTTTTCTGGGGCGCAGAAGATGAATTTATTTCTTCAACAAAATTAGACGATCTTGAATGTGCTTTTTCTACGCTCGAAGGATTTTTGCAATCATGCGAAGAAGACGAAAATATTGAAGATTTAAATAAAGACATTTTAAATGACAAAAACATAAAAGTTTACTGCGTTTTTGACAACGAAGAAGTCGGAAGCCAGAGCCGACAGGGAGCTGCTTCTACTTTTTTAAGCGACACTCTTTCCAGGATAAATTTTGCGCTCGGTTCAAATGCAGAAGATTATAAAATCCGGCTTGCAAAAAGCTTTATGGTCAGCGCAGACAATGCGCATGCACTTCATCCGAATTATGCAAATCTTGCAGATCCTGTAAACCGCCCGAAAATTAACGGCGGCGTTGTAATAAAATTCAACGCAGCGCAAAAATACACTTCTGATTCTGTGAGCGCAGGATTTTTTAAGGACGTTTGTGAGCGTGCAGACGTTCCGTTTCAGATTTTTACTAATAATTCAAATGTTGCCGGCGGTTCAACGCTTGGGAACATAAGCCAGACTCAGGTTTCAATTCCATGCGTAGACATTGGATTAGCACAGTGGGCAATGCATTCTCCTTACGAAACTGGTGGTACAGACGATATTGCTTTTATGGTGAATTCAATTAAAGAATTTTATAAAAGCAGTTTTTGCCTTGTATGAAAAATTTTTAGCGACAAAATAACAAAAAGTGTCATTGAATACGAATGTCAAAAATAATATAATCAGTGCAAACTAGATTTCTATATAAGGAGATTCTAAGAAATGACAGTTAATGACATTAAAAATGCCAAGATTAAAGCTTGGATTGAAGAATGCGTTAAAATGTGCGAACCAGACCAGGTTGTTGTATGCGACGGTTCTGCAGCAGAGTACGACCGTCTCGTAAAAGTTTGCGTAGATGCTGGTCTTGCTACTCCATTGGCTAAAAAACCACACAGCTACCTTTTCCGTTCAGATCCATCTGACGTTGCTCGTGTTGAAAAAAGAACATTCATTGCTTCTAAAAAACAGGAAGATGCAGGTCCGACAAACAACTGGATCGATCCAGAAGAACTCAAGGCTACAATGAAGGGTCTTTACAAGGGTTGTATGCACGGACGCACAATGTACGTTATTCCATTCTGCATGGGACCTCTCGGTTCACCAATCGCTAAATACGGTATTGAACTTACAGACTCAGAATACGTTGTATTGAACATGGACATTATGACTCGCGCTGGCGAAAAAGTATGGCCATATCTCGACGACAACTTTGTTCCTTGTCTGCACTCAGTTGGTAAGCCACTCAACAACGGAGAAAAAGACAACGGTGTTTGGGCTTGCGCTCCAGTTGAAAAGAAATACATTTCTCAGTTCCCAGAAGAACATCTTGTATGGTCTTTCGGTTCTGGATACGGCGGAAACGCTCTTCTTGGAAAAAAATGCTTTGCATTGCGCATCGCTTCTGTAATTGCACGCGAAGAAGGCTGGCTTGCAGAACACATGCTTATTCTTAAGCTCACAAACCCTAAGGGCGAAGTTAAATACGTTACAGGTGCTTTCCCATCAGCTTGTGGAAAAACAAACCTCGC
The DNA here is from genome assembly GCA_963659855.1 of Parabacteroides distasonis. Taxonomy (GTDB): domain Bacteria; phylum Spirochaetota; class Spirochaetia; order Treponematales; family Treponemataceae; genus Treponema_D. The sequence goes on from CAVKVK010000016.1 coordinate 24,808, forward strand.
AATGCTTATTCCTACAATCCCTGGCTGGAAAGTTGAAACAGTCGGCGATGATATTGCATGGATGAAATTTGGCAAAGACGGACGTCTTTATGCTATCAACCCGGAAGCAGGATTCTTCGGAGTTGCTCCAGGAACATCTGCTCAGTCTAACAAAAACGCTCTCGAAGCAGCTTCAAAGAACACAATCTTTACAAACTGCGCTCTTACAGAAGACGGAGACGTCTGGTGGGAAGGAATCGGTTACCCTGCTAAGGGCAAACTCGTTGACTGGAAAGGCAACACACGTGACGCATTCCCTAAAGACAAGGCACCAAAGGGAGAAGAAATGGCTCACCCGAATGCACGCTTTACAGCACCTGCAAAACAGTGTCCATGTATCGCTTCTGACTGGGAATCTCCAGAAGGTGTACCAATCAGCGCAATCCTGTTCGGTGGACGCCGTCCATCAACAATTCCACTTGTTCACCAGAGCCGCTCTTGGGAACACGGTGTATTCCTCGGATCTATCGTAGGTTCAGAAATCACTGCTGCTTCTACAATCAATGCTGATGAAGTTGGAAAAATCCGCCGTGACCCATTCGCAATCATTCCATTCTGCGGATACAACATGGGCGACTACTTCCAGCACTGGATCGATGTTGGTAACGCTGCAAAAGACAAGAATCTTCTGCCAAAGATTTTCTACGTTAACTGGTTCCGCAAGGACGAAAACAACGCAGATCTTCCAGGCGGATTCATGTGGCCAGGATACGGCGACAACAGCCGCGTTCTTGAATGGATCTTTGACCGCTGCGACGGAAAAGACAACTATGTTGACACACCAATCGGTTACATGCCAAAAGAAGGCGCAATCAACACAGACGGTCTTGCAGACTACTACAAGAAAACTCTTCCAGAGATTACAAAAGTTGATGTTGAAGGATGGAAAAAAGAAGTTAAGGATATTCGTGAAAACCACTATCCAAAATTCGGAAAACATCTTCCAAAAGAACTTACTGCAATCCTTGACGATTTGGAAGCAAGACTTAACAAAGTATAGTTTTTATAAACTGTCTTAATAGAACGCCCGTGGCTTTAGCCACGGGCGTTTTTTTATGGGCGCGAAGAATAAAGTGTTCATTTTTTTTGTTTTTAACCTACGCCGGATACGCCGGCCTTTAGTTGTCCACAGGCTTTAGACTGCGGGCAATGAGCGGATAGCGAAGCCAGAGTAGCCGGACGCGGGAAGTCAATTGCCGTCCAAAAATTAAAGAGAAAGAGCTCTGTTTACAATCTGCAGATCCTTTTTTAATAGAGAACTCGAAGGATTTTGAATAAGGGCGTTTTCGAGGATTTCTTTGACTTTTTTGTATTCACCGTTATTAAACATTGGCGTAATCTGATTGTGAACAGTTATTTCGTGAGTGTGAAGAACCTGTTTTGTAATCATTGTGTCGATTTTTGTCTGCATTGCCTGGGTGATATTTTTACGATGCTGTTCAAAAGACTGACGGGCAAGGTTTTCCTGGCGGTTATTTAAAAGATTTACCGTTAAATTGTACGCAGTGTTATCGTACATTTTTTGCAGATTCTGGCTTGTTCCATACTTTTGGCAAACCTGCTCAATAAAGTCGAGGGCCTGAGTTTCCTGATTTTTTTTGCTTAATTCAAGAGCATAATTGCATGTAAGAGAGTCGAGATCGTTTTTTGCTGTTTTTAATTCGCTGTCGTTTGTGAGTTTTAAGAATTCGAGGCGGCTGATTTCCAAGGGAATTGCAGTTTTGTAGTCGTTTTTGTCGTTTAAATCGCTGGCAACATTTTTTCCGGTTAAGGTTGCCATTGCCCTGTCGCTTATTTGCCGTCTGCCTGAATAATATTTTTTTGGAATAATTGTGAATTTCCTGGAATTTTCGCTTTGTTCAACAATTCTTTTTACTCCTGGATTAAAACCGTAAGGATTTGTTGTTTCTACGTCGATTTTTTGTCCGTCGATTAAAACCGTGCAAAAAGCGTGAACAGAAGTTTCCTGCCCGAAAACCTCAAGCTCAAGTGAACGCGCGAGAGCAAAATACAGAACGCTGGCTGTAACACAATTGAAATTTCCGGTCAAAAGAGTTTCGTTTAATTTTGTGCAGCCTTCTCGATAATTTTTTAAGATTGAAGAATGAATAAAATACAAAAGTTTGTCGGCCACTTCCATCTCTGAAAGTTCAGAAAACTGTTCTTTTACAGAATTTTCTAAATTTTGGTAGATTTTTAAGCACTTCTGGCCTTCCTGGCTTTGTAAAGGACAAAGTGAATATTCAAGGGCAAGAGAAATTATGTCGATTGAATTAAGTTTTTCGTCTAAGGAAGAGTCCTTTTTGTCTAGTCCAAATAAAACTGAAGGTTCAGGTTGAATTTGCTGAAAGCCTTGAGAAAATGAATAAAAAGCTGCGAATAAAAGAAGAAAAACTGGTAAAAATCTGTTTTTGATAAATTTTATAAAGGAAATCACGAAGTTGATAATAACAAAAAAAATATTTTAAATGAACATTTTTTATAAATTAAAAACTAGCGTTTTTTCAATTAACGCAAAAAAAAGGAAAACCGGCTTTGCAAAACGGAGAAAACTGCAAAACCGGTTCTTTAAGGAGTATAGACCGCCCAACTTAAGGGGAGGATGCGCGGTCAAGCACTAAAAAATCTTGCACGCTTTTTTAGCACTTTTTATAAAATAGAGTATGTAATATAACCATTTGTTTTTCTTGTATTTTTCCGTTGTCGTTTTGGTTTAAACGACAGTATTTAGTATATTTTATAACTATTTTTATAATTTCTTCTAATTTTATAAAATTTCCGTGCACCATAAAAAACAAAATAAGCATTATTTGTATTTATTCAATATTTTTTATAAAACAAACTGAATTTTAAATAAAAAAAATCCTATTTTTTAAACAATAAAATCAAAAATCGCGTCAAAAGGTAAAAACCTGTTCTTCTCTTTATTAGCGTAAATGTCGAGTTTTATAAACTTCAACACAAAAACTGAATAAGCTGGCAAATGTAAAAAATTCAAATAGCCTCTCACCGAGAACCTGCCACAAGCCGCACGGTTGAGTCAAGCTCAATGTGCGTTTGTGTCAGAACCTCGGCTACGGCTATTTGACAAATTAAACAAAAAACTGCATTTTCCCACTTATTCAATTTATCTCTTCTAAGCCAATTGAACTTGTCGCCAGAAGGCACAAGCGAGCACAGTAATCAAACATAAACTCTCTTTACTGGTAGTTTCGACTGGCTCAACCACCGTGTGCAAACAACTGCATAAAAACTCGACATTCAGGCTATTTTTATTTTTTTTACAGCAATTTACAATATTTTACCAGCTGACTGTACAACTTATTGGAAAGTGGTCTGAATATCCGCTTCCGCTTTTCAAGAAAAATCTGCACGGAGTGCCGTCTTCGTTTGACCATTTTGCGTTATTTTCAACTTTAAAATCTGAAATTTTTGAATATTTTCCTGCAAAAAAATGATCGATCCGCTCCCAGTTATTTTTATAAAAATAACTGCCTGGTTCATAAAGTTTTTCTTCTTCAATAAACCACGGAGAATAAACATTTGCAGTCTGTATTCCGCGCAACTGAATATTTGAATTATCCTGCGAACTTTTTATCTGTAAAAATTCGCTTATATCCCGGTTAAAATCTCCGCAGGCAATTGCAGGAATTTTATTTTCTTCGGCATAAGAAAAGGTCTGTGCAAGAATACTTTCCTGATAATTTCTCCAGATTTCACTTTTTTCTGCTCCGCCACTTTTGCTTTTCCAGTGCCCTGCCATTAAAAGAAGCGGTTTTTCTTTTACCATTACAGTAACTTTCAGCAAAGGACGAACAGAAGGCATTTTTTCTTTTTCTGAGCGAATATCTAAAGAATGAAGACAAGGCTGAACAAGCGGATAACGGCTTAAAACACCAATTCCAATGGCAGAACCTTCTTCTTTTGCAAAACATCCATAATTATAATTTTTAGAAAGATTAAAATTTGAACACAATCTGTTAAAAATATCATAAAGCTGATCCTGATTTTCTAATTCCTGCATAACAAAAATGTCCGGAGAACATTCTTTTACAACTGTTGCAAGCCTCTCAAGGCGCTGATCGTATTTTTCTTTTGACCAGCCACCAGAAGCGTTTGCATATTCGGAATATTCAATTCCGTCAAAGTTTGAATCAAAAAAAGTCTGCAAATTCCAGCTTAAAACTTTTACACAAGCACCTGAATTTTCGTTCGTCAAAGATTGAACAGAACACGAATTATTGCAAGATGCAAACAAAAATAAAAAAACAGATAAAAATACAACCGGATAAATTTTACTTTTCTTCATATAAAACTCCATAAAAAAAATTCAAACAATCTCTCGCCGGCAAACTGCCCTACTATATTAAATGGCGCTGATTTGTGTTTTTTTACATATTTTTATGAAAAAAGTTTTCAATTTTTGGTTATTTTTTGTTTATCAAATGAAATAAAATTACAAATTCGATTATAATAAAAATATTCATTGTAAAAATTTTATCGTGCAAACTTTCAGTCAAGAGGAAAAATATGCCTAAAATAATGCAATACACAAAAGGCTCAATCATTTATTTTGCAGGAGACCGCGACGAAAGGGTTTTCATTTTACAGAAAGGCTGCGTAATTATTTCAACAACCGACGTCGAAACTCGTCAGACGATAACAGAACAAATAAAAACCGGAGAATTTTTTGGCGTAAAATCAGCATTGGGACATTTTCCACGCGAAGAAACTGCGACAGTTTTGATGGATTCAGTTTGTCTTGCCCTGACAGTTCAGGAATTTGAAACTATTTTTTCATCAAATAAAAACTTAATAATGAAAATGCTCCGCGTATTTTCAAATCAATTAAGACAAATTCACAAAAAAACAGAAGAAATTTTAAACAAAGGTCTCGACGTAAACCAGCAGAATGGAATGTTGAGCGTTGCCCAGGCCTTCTTTAATGACGAAAAGTGGAGAAGCTGCAGCGACATCTGCGCAACATATTTAAGGCTTTATCCAAATGCTTCAAACAAAGACGAAATAACAAAGATGTTTAAAACTTCTGCTGCCCGCGCAAAAAGCCAGTTTGACGAATCCTGCATTGACAGTTCTGCAGTTGATTATTCAACAGACAAAGCACTCAGACTGTTTTCTTTGCCAGCATTCAGCAGATTTGCAAAAAAATATGAACCAAACCAGGTAATCATAACAGAATTTGAACCAGGAGACAGTTTTTATTTAATTCAAAGCGGAAACGTTCGCCTTGTAAAATGCGTAAACGGACTAAATAAAAATCTGGACATTTTAAAACCTGGAGAATTTTTTGGCGAAATGGCAATTCTGGACAATTCACCGCGTTCGGCAACATGTCTTGCAGCAGGGCATGTAACCTGTCTTGAATTCAACAAAGCAAATTTTGAACTTCTAATTACGGGCAATCCACAGATTGCACTGAATATTTTAAAACTTTTCTGCAAAAGAATTTACGACCAGAAACGCCGCTTCAGGATTCTCGTAATTCAGGATTTGCAGGCAAGAATTGCAGACGTTTTCTGTATGCTTGACGAAATGAATCCGCCAATAAATCCAAACGACAAACAGCGCCGCTTTAATGTAACGATTCAAGATGTTGCACATTGGGCTGCACTTTCAATCGAACAGACAACAGACGAAATCAATCGTTTTGCAATGTCTAAAAAAATTGAAGTTTTTGAAACAAACATAATCGTAAACAACATTGTAGACATGAAGCGCATTGTAGACACAAGATCGCTTTCCCGTCTGTAATCGCCTGTAATATAAAAAAAGCCGTCACTTTTATATCAGTAACGGCTTGTAAAAAATCACACAGTTTAAATTAACAGTTGAATTAAACCGAAGCATTCAGTCTTAATTCAACCGGGCAATGATCCGATCCCAAAATTTCTGAATGGATCGAAGCCCCTGTCATTTTGTCTTTTAAACTTTCGCTGACAAGAAAATAATCTATGCGCCAGCCTGCATTTTTTTCGCGTGCATGGAATCTGTACGACCACCAGGAATAAGCATTTGCAAGTTCAGGATTAAAATATCTGAAAGAATCAACAAAACCGCTGTCTAACAATTCTGTCATTTTTGCACGTTCTTCGTCAGTAAAACCTGCATTGCGTCTGTTAGAAGCCGGATTTTTTATATCAATTTCTTTATGAGCAACATTCAGGTCGCCACAAACAATTACGCCTTTTTTCTGAGTCAGTTTTAACAGAAAAGCCTTAAAATCGTTTTCCCACTTCATGCGGTAATCAAGGCGTTTTAGTTCTGTCTGCGAATTTGGCGTATAAACCGTAACAAGATAAAAATCTTTATATTCAAGAGTGATTATTCTTCCTTCGTTGTCGTGTTCTTCAATATTCATTCCATAAGAAACACTCATTGGTTCATGTTTTGTAAAAATCGCAGTTCCAGAATAACCTTTTTTAACAGCATAATTCCAGAATTCAAAGTATCCGGGCAGTTCCATTTTTATCTGCCCTTTCTGCAACTTTGTTTCCTGAATACAAAAAAAATCTGCATCCAGCGCTTTAAAGTCTTCGTAAAAGTTTTTAGAAGTTACAGCGCGTAAACCATTCACATTCCAAGAAATAAATTTTAAATCCATAAGCCAGTTATAAAGAAGATTCTATTTTTTTAATATTTTGCAGCACAATTCACTTACCGCGTCCCGCTTTCCACAGTTCCGCTTTCGCTCCATTGGCTTCGCCAACGCCTTCGGCGCTGTTCCAATCGGGGCTAGGATTTACACACAAACAGGTGTGCACAGTCCGCACCCTGTAAAAATTCAGTTTTTAAACATTAAACTTAAAGAACATTACGTCTCCATCCTGAACAACGTAATCTTTTCCTTCCTGACGGTACTTTCCGGCAGCTTTAATGTCGGCTTCTGTTCCGTATTTGCGTAAATCTTCAACAGCGTAAACTTCTGCTTTAATAAAGCCTTTTTCAAAATCCGTGTGGATTACGCCGGCAGCCTGTGGAGCTTTGTCTCCGTTTTTAATTGTCCAGGCACGGCACTCATCTGGTCCACCAGTAAAGAATGTGCGTAATCCCATTAAATGATAAGCCGCTCTTGCCAAAACTGTAAGTCCAGATTCTTTAAGGCCAACGCTGTCCATAAATTCCTTGCGGTCTTCCGGAGTTTCAATATCAACAAGATCACTTTCAAATTTACCGCAGATAACGATTACTTCACTTTTTTCTTCTGCTGCAATCTTTTTTACAGCTTCAACATATTTGTTTGTACCTTCGGCGATTGTGTTTTCGTCAATATTGCAGACAAAAAGCTGTGGTTTTATTGTCAAAAGATGAAGGTCGTAAATGCCTTCAAGTTCATCTTCTGTCAATTCTGCCTGGCGGGCACATTTTCCCTGCTGCAAAAGTGGCAGAATTTTATCAACAGCACTGCGATAACCTGCAAACTTTTTTTCTTCAGCCTTTCCCATTGCACGAATCTGGCGGGTAACCTTGTCTTCGCGTTTTGTGATTGTATCAATGTCGGCCTGGCAAAGTTCATAATTTATCGTAAGAATATCGCTTTCCGGGTCAATTGGAGCATCAGTTTTTGCATCTTCGCGAACGTGCTGAATATCCGGATCGTCAAAACAACGGACAACGTGTGCAATAACAGAAGTTTCACGGATATTTGCAAGGAACTGGTTTCCAAGACCTTCACCATTGGAAGCACCTTTAATAAGTCCTGCAATATCTACAAATTCAACAGTTGCAGGAACTTTTTTCTTTGGCTGAAACACGCCTGCCATAAAATCCAGACGCTCGTCCGGGAGTTCAACAACACCGTGGTTAGGTTCAATTGTACAAAACGGGTAGTTTGCAGCTTCTGCCGGAGCTCTGGTAAGAGCAGAAAATATTGTAGATTTACCGACATTTGGCAAACCGACGATTCCACAAGTTAATTTCATCTTTATTTCCTTATAAATTCTAATTTTAGACAAAAAATATTACTCTTATTTTAAAAAATGCACAATTACATTCATTTATTCCGTTTGAATGAATAAAAATACATTAAATAAAATTCAAATAGCCTTTCGCCGAGAACCCGCCAAAATCCGCACGGTTGAGTCAAGCTC
>CAVKVK010000017.1:0-11957 GCA_963659855.1 Parabacteroides distasonis
CAGGAATGCGCAGGGCGGCCAAAGGCCGGTGCGTAGCACCGAGGGCACCGAAGCCCGGAGCTCTCCGACCCGCTAAGGCGGGGGGCGCCCAAAAAAAGAGGAAAAAAATGATTGCTCCAAAAATTAAGGAAGTTATGAATTCAAAAGGTTCGTCTGTAATCAGAAAGATGTTTGACGAAGGAATCCAGTTAAAAAAGAAATATGGCGAAGACAATGTTTTTGATTTTTCGCTCGGAAACCCGGATTTAGATCCGCCAAAGGAAGTTACTGACGCAATTTTAGAAGTTGCCCGCGACTCAAGCCACGGTTGCCACGGTTATATGCCGAATGCCGGATATGCTCAGACAAGGGACGCTATGGCTCAGAAAGTTGGCGGAGAACAGGGCGTAAAACTTGAAGGAAAAAATGTTGTAATGACAGTTGGGGCTGCAAGTGCCTTAAATTGTGTTTTTAAAGCAATTTTAAGCGAAGGTGATGAAGTAATTGTGCCTTCTCCTTTTTTTGCTGAATACAGACATTATGCTGCAAATTTTGGCGGAAAACTTGTTGAAGTGCCTGCAAAGGAAGATTTTTCGCTTGATGTAAAAGCTATCGCTGCTCATCTTTCTGAAAAAACTGCTGCTGTTTTAATAAATACTCCAAACAATCCGACGGGCAAGGTTTATTCAAAAAAGGATATTGAAGAACTTTCGCTTGCATTAAAAGAACATGGAAAAACAAGCGGCCGTATGCCTTACCTTATTTGCGACGAACCATACCGCGCAATTGTTTACGACGGGGTGAGCGTTGCTCCTGTTTTTGATGAATACGAAAACGCTGTTATTGTTTCAAGTTTTGCAAAAGATTTGTCGCTCCCAGGAGAAAGAATCGGTTACATTGCTGTAAATCCAGCCTGTGAAGATGCTGATGAGTTTATAAGTGCGTGTACATTCTGTCTTAGAACTCTTGGTTGTGTTAATGCTCCTGCATTTTTTCAGAAAGTTGTTGCAAAGAGCTGGAATGCAAAGGTTGACTATTCTTCTTATGCAAAACGCCGCGATCTTCTTACAGCAATTCTGGACAAGGCAGGTTTTAAATACTGTAAACCAGAAGGCGCATTCTATCTTTTTGTAAAAGTTCCTGACAGCTGGAATGAAGATGACGGAGCTTTTTGTGATCATTTAAAGAAATTCTTTATTTTAAGTGCTCCGGGAACAGGCTTTGGTAAAAAAGGATATTTCCGTCTTGCCTACTGTGTAAGTGAAAAAACAATTACTGGCAGCGAAAAGGCATTTATAGAAGCTGCAAAATAAAATCTTTTCTTTATGGAGGAATTTGAATTATGAAAATATTGATGGTCAGTGCAGAAGCCGTTCCATTTGCAAAAACCGGCGGACTTGCCGACGCTGTTTCGGCTCTTGCCGGAAGTTTGAGTAAGCTTGGACACGAAGTAAAAATTGTAATGCCACGCTATTACAAGATTGACAGACGCAACCTTGAAAAACTTTCTGGTCCGCTTGGTGTTCCTGTTGGAACTGGACAGGAGTGGACGGCGGTTTATTCAACAGTTCTTCCAGGTTTTGAAAAAGTAGAAGTTTATTTTCTTGATCACGAAAACTGTTTTGGACGCGACGGCGTTTATGGTACAAGAGCTGAGCCTGATTTTTTTGACAATCCTTACAGATTCAGTCTGCTTTGTCATGGAGCTCTGCAGGTCTGCAATAAGCTCGGCTGGTTCCCGGATATTGTGCACGCTCATGACTGGTCTGCTGCCTTAGCTCCTGTTCTTGTAAAGCATGTTTGCCGCAGTCAAAGTGCATTCAGAAACACTGCATCTGTTTTTACAATTCATAATATGGGTTACCAGGGAGTTTACGGTAAAGACAAGTTTACAGACCTTGGAATTGACTGGAACCTTTACTATGGGGCTGGTTTTGAACACAACGGAGCAATCAACTTTTTGCAGGCAGGAATTTCCTGCGCAGACATGGTTACTACTGTAAGTCCTACTTATGCAAAAGAAATACAGACTGCAGAAGGCGGATTTGGACTCGACGGTTTGCTCAGGGTCAGAAGCGATGTTGTAAAGGGAATTGTAAACGGAGTTGATACAGAAATCTGGAATCCACAGAAAGATGAATTGATTCCTGCAAAATACTCTGCAAAGAATATGACTGGAAAGGCTGAATGTAAAAAAGCACTCCAGGAATATTTTGGACTTCCTGTAAGGGCGGACGTTCCTGTTATTGGAATGATCGGGCGGCTTGCAAGTCAAAAGGGAATTGCAGAAGTTCTTGCTCCAGGTTACGGAAGCCTTTGGGGAATTTGTACGACAATGGACGTTCAGTTTGTTCTGCTTGGAAGCGGAGAACGCTGGGCAGAAGACGAAATCAACAGTCTGCAGTCAAAATTGCCGAATTTCCGTGCAAAAATCGGTTATAACGAAAAACTCAGTCACCTGATTGAAGCTGGTTCTGACTTTTTCTTAATGCCGAGCCAGTACGAGCCTTGCGGTTTGAACCAGATGTATTCTGAACTCTACGGAACTTTGCCGATTGTTCGCCGTACCGGCGGGCTTGCCGACACCGTAAAAAACTATAACCAGGAAACTGGAGAAGGAACAGGCTTTATGTTTGACAGTCTTACTCCACAGGCTGTTTATGACACTGTAGGCTGGGCAGTTTGGGCTTATTACAACAAAAAAGACCACATAAAGAAAATGCAGAAAGAAGCTATGTCCCAGGACTTTACCTGGACAAAAAGCTGTCATAATTATGAAGAAGTCTACCGCGAAGCACTTTTACGGGGCTGTTCAATAAAGCTGTAGTAAAAAAATGTTAACTGCGGTCAATTGAATTTAACTAAAATTGGCCGCAGATTTTTTTTAGGTAATCTGTTGTTTTTTATATGAAATTTTTAACACGTGATATTAAAAGATTCCTGCTCGTAGTTCTCGGCGGTTTTTTAATGGCGGTGAACATTGTAACCTTTGTTCATGCCGGCGAGCTTTTTCCAGGCGGCTTTACTGGAATTACGCTTTTATTGCAGGATATTTTTGAAAAATTTTTTGGAATACATCTTCCGTATTCTGTTGTTGTGTATGCGTTTAACGTAATTCCTGCCTGGATTGGATTTAAGTTTATTGGGAAAAAATTTACGATTTTCAGTGTTGTAATGATTTTAATTTCCGGACTTTTTACAGATCTTTTGTCAGAAATTGAATGGATTCACGTTACTAGTGATATTCTTTTGTGCTCTGTTTTTGGTGGAATTCTGAATGCAGTTGCCGTTGTCTGCTGTCTTTTTGCGGAAAGTTCTTCTGGCGGAACAGATTTTATTGCAATCTATATTTCAGAAAAAACTGGACGTTCTGCCTGGAATATAATTTTTGGCTTTAACTGCGTTGTTCTTGTTGTAGCCGGTCTTTTAGTTGGCTGGGATAAGGCACTTTATTCAATTATTTTTCAATTTACGTCGAGCCAGGTTACTACAATTCTTTATAAAAAATATTCAAAAATTACACTGCTCATAATTACTGACAAAAGTGAAGAAATCTACCAGAAAATCCACGAACTTACAAACCACGGAGCTACGGTTTTTGAAGGTCGTGGAGAATATTCAGGAAAAAATCACAAACTTGTTTATACTGTAGTTTCTGCGGCAGAAAGTGGAAATCTTGAAAAAGAATTAAGAAGCGTTGATCCTGCAGCATTTATAAACGTACTTGAATCAAAAGACATTCTTGGAAAATTTTTTAGACGACAACCGGATTAGTTGAATTGGAGAAAAAAATGACACAGACATTTTCAAACTGGACAGAATACGATAACTGGCTTGTAAAAAATTACGAGCAGTATGCCATAACAAGTGTAAACGAAGAAAATTCAACAGTTACGGCGGAATTCATAGAAAAAGCAGAATGGGAAGCCCTCGTGCGCAAAGAAGAATCAGAATCAGAAACTGCAGCGGCAAACGCTGAGTCAAAAAATAATTAAAACTTTACTGCTTTTGGATCGATAAAACACTTAGAGCGTCTGTACTGTCGTCTTTAAAGTAAGCAGTCCATTTTGGCGCTTGAGTGTAGACATTTACGGTTTGAGAAGTATTGGCTTCTAGTTCAACAGTGGTGCCGTAAGTGTCTCCAAGCAGATTTTTTGTTTCAGATAAAATTACGATTCTTGAAGAAAGATTTTCAATTTTGTATTCATAACATTCAAGGTTTTTAATTTCGCCTTCATCAGCCCCGCCACAAAAGTAAACTCTTTCGTTATTTGGAAAAATTAAAGTTGGGCTGTCATAAAGAGAAAGTTCGATAGAATTTCCTGCTTTAACAGAATGAATATCTTCCCCATAATTCTTTACTTTAAAGCTTAAATCAAATGATGAATTGTTTGTAATTGTATAATCATGCTTTAGAAAATAACTGCACGAAGAAAAATCAAGGACTAAAAGAACAGCAAAAGCTAGTAATGAATGTTTTAAAAATTTCATAATTTTATTGTAGTTAAAAGACCTGAAATTGAACAGTCATATATATTTTTTTTGAGATGGGGAATTCCTCATTTTTTTTGCCTTTTTAAATTTTTATTAGTATTTTGAACCTGAAAGAAAAATTTGGAAAACTGGAGGCATAAAATGAATATTGAACAGTTTACCTTAAAGGCTCAGGACGCTTTGCAGGAAGCGAGCGCTCTTGCCCAGCAGAATGATAATGCTGAAATTTCCCTTGCCCATATTCTAGCCGCCCTTCTTGAACAGAAAGACGGTCTTGTAAAACCTGTCGTAGAAAGAATTGGAGTTAATGTTCAGAGTCTTCTTGCAGAAACAAAAAACATAATACAAAACCAGCCAAAGGTGAACGGAAACGTTCAGATGGCTCTTTCTGCAAAAGCACAGAAAGTTCTTGCAAAGGCAGAAAAACACATGTCTGACTTAAAAGATCAGTTTTTGTCTGTTGAACACATTCTCCTTGCAATGAGCGAAAGTGACGACGAAACTGGAGATCTTTTACGCAGAAACGGAATTACAAAGGAATCAATTCTCGAAAGCTTAAAATCTGTCCGTGGAAACCAGCGTGTAGACAGCCAGGATCCGGAAAGCAAAATGCAGTCTCTCGAAAAATACTGCACAGACTTAACTGCCCGTGCACGTCAGGACAAGATAGATCCTGTAATTGGCCGCGACGAAGAAATTCGCCGTGTAATGCAGGTTCTCGTACGCCGCACAAAAAATAATCCTGTTTTGATTGGTGAACCTGGCGTAGGAAAAACAGCAATTGTCGAAGGTCTTGCCCGCAGAATTGCAAGTGGAGATGTTCCGGAAAGCTTAAAGAATAAAAGACTTTTGAGCCTCGACATGGGAAGCCTTGTTGCCGGTGCAAAATTCCGCGGAGAATTTGAAGAAAGACTTAAAGCTGTAATTAACGAAGTTACAAAGAGTGAAGGCCAGATAATTCTCTTTATTGATGAACTTCATACAATCGTTGGAGCCGGTGCAAGTGAAGGCAGCATGGACGCTTCTAACCTTTTAAAGCCTGCTCTTTCCCGTGGAGAATTGCACGTAATCGGTGCAACGACTTTAAACGAATATCGCAAATACATAGAAAAAGACAGCGCGCTCGAACGAAGGTTTCAGCAGGTTTTGTGTGCAGAACCGACAGTCGAAGACACAATTGCAATTTTGCGTGGACTGCGCGACAAGTACGAAATTCATCATGGAGTAAAAATCAACGATGAAGCTTTAGTTAGTGCAGCAGAACTTTCTAACCGCTACATTACAAACCGTTTTTTGCCGGATAAAGCGATTGACCTTGTAGACGAAGCAGCAAGCCGTTTAAAAATGGAAATTGAAAGTGAACCGACAGCCTTAGATCAGCTTGAACGCAAGATTCTTCAACTGCAGATCGAAAAGCAGTCTCTTTCAAAGGAAACAGACAAGGCAAGCATTGAGCGGCTTGAAAAACTTGAAAAAGAACTCGCTGACTACACTAATAAACGCGATACCATGAAAATGGAATGGCAGAACGAAAAAGCTCAGATTGACAGAACAAGAAAACTCAAGGAACAGCTCGAAAGTGCACGTTTTGAAGAAGAAAAATACACTCGCGAAGGCAATCTCGGAAAAGCTGCGGAATTAAAATATTCAACTATTCCAGGTTTGGAAAAACAGCTTGCAGAAAGTCAGGCAGCCGACGAAAAAAGAGTTAATTCAGAAGATGCTTCTCTTTTAAGGCAGGAAGTAACGGAAGAAGACATTGCCCGTGTTGTAAGTGTCTGGACAGGAATTCCTGTAAGCAAGATGCTCACAAGCGAAAAACAAAAATACGTTCAGCTGGAAGACGTTCTTCACAAGCGCGTAATAGGTCAGAATAAGGCTGTTAAAGTTGTAAGTGATGCAATCCGCCGCAACAAGGCAGGGCTCAACGATCCAAACAGACCTCTCGGAAGTTTTATGTTTATCGGACCAACTGGTGTCGGTAAGACAGAACTTGCAAAAACCCTTGCAGACTTTCTCTTTAACGACGAAAAGGCACTTACAAGAATTGATATGTCAGAATACATGGAAAAATTCAGTGTGTCCCGCTTAATTGGAGCACCTCCAGGATACGTAGGCTACGATGAAGGAGGTCAGCTTACAGAAGCAGTCCGCAGAAGACCTTATTCTGTAATTCTCTTTGATGAAGTAGAAAAAGCACATCCAGACGTATTCAACGTACTGTTGCAGGTTCTCGATGACGGCCGCCTTACAGACGGGCAGGGCAGACTGGTTGACTTTAAAAATACAATCATCATTATGACGTCAAACCTCGGAAGTTCAGAAATTCTTGAGGCAAGCGAAAACGGAAACTTTGATTCGCCTGAACTAAAGCAGAAAATTGATTATCTTTTAAAGAAATCATTTAAGCCGGAATTCTTAAACAGAATTGATGAAATTGTAATGTTCAACCGCCTCGAAAAATCCGTAATCAGTGGAATTGTTCGCCTTCAGCTCGAAAAAGTTTGCGAACGCCTTGCAGAACGCCGTATAAAGCTTACATTTGACGACAGTGCCGTAAACTTTTTGTGCGATGCAGGCTACGATCAGAACTTTGGTGCGCGTCCGGTAAAGCGAGCAATCCAAAATTATGTCGAAAATCCTCTTGCAAAAGAGATTCTTTCGGGCAAATTTGGCGAAAATGCGCAAATAAAGCTTACCTTAGGTTCAGACGGTAAGTTGGAGTTTGTTTAAGGCGAAAGGGCAGGCAGTCCGGTGTTCCGCCGCTCGGTAACCCTCGGTGGGGCTAAAAAGCCCCACTGCTTACGCACGGCTCCATACCGGCGCAGACAATTTGCCGTTCAGGTTGCAATTTACAGTTTTACTGTATGTCTTTTCGCTACTTGACACATACACTTTTTACAATTTATTATTCAGTTAACATTATTATTCCAAAAGGGGAGTAGTTATCCTCGCAGAATCAACAACCGGTTCTTTTGAATCTGGTTCTGCGGCTTCAAAACTAAGACTGAAGAAACAAGACCTTTTGTTCACAGACGCTGTAATTGCAGTTTTTGTGGACAAAAGGTCTTTTTTTTGGTCTGGAGGTACATTATGAGTTTTTTTAGTTCACTTGGCTCTTATTTTATGCAGGGAATTGGAGCTCTCGGTCCGTCTCAGTTTGCAATGTATGCAATTGGTGCGGTTTTAATCTATCTTGCGGTTGCAAAGGATTATGAGCCGGCTCTTCTTTTGCCAATTGGTTTTGGTGCAATTCTCGTAAATCTTCCGCTGGAAATTCTGTGGGCACACGACGGCGAAACTGGTGCTTTGCAGATTTTATACAACGCAGGAATTATGACGGAACTCTTCCCGCTTTTAATTTTTATCGGTGTTGGCGCCATGATAGATTTTCGCCCGCTTTTACAGCGCCCATGGATGCTCATTTTTGGAATCGTAGCTCATTTTGGAATTTTCGTTGCAGCCGTTCTTGCACACTTTGTCTTTGGCTTTAACTGGGCGGATGCTTTGAGCATTGGAACAATCGGTGCTGCTGACGGTCCAACGGCAATCTTTGTTTCCAGAAAATTTGCGCCAGGTCTCTTAGGCCCGATTACAGTCGTTGCATATTCCTATATGTCTTTAGTTCCTCTTATACTTCCGCCTGTAATAAAACTTTTAACGACAAAAAAAGAAAGACTGCTTCGAGTTACTGCTGTGGATTCAAATATTCCAAAATGGGTAACAGTTGCTTTTCCAATTATAGTTGCTGTTGTCTGTGGAATTTTAGTTCCGGTTTCTGCTCCTTTAATGGGATTTTTAATGTTCGGCAATTTAATCCGTGAATGTGGCGTAATCGAAAAACTTTCAAAGTCAGCACAAAACGAACTTGCAAGCATTGTAACTCTTTTACTCGGAATCAGCGTTGGCGGAACAATGCGTGCAGAAAACTTTTTGCAGCCGGCAACTCTTTTAATCATGGTTTTAGGTTTTATTGCCTTTGTCGGAGATGCAATGTGCGGAGTTCTATTTGCAAAATTCTTAAATCTCTTCAGAAAGAACAAACTTAATCCAATGCTCGGAGCCTGCGGACTTTCTGCATTCCCTATGGCAAGCCGTGTTGTTCAGAAAATGGCGCTAAAAGAAGATGATCAGAATTTTATTCTAATGCACGCCGTAAGTGCAAACGTTTCAGGCCAGATAGGTTCAGTCCTCATTGGAGGAATCATTATAGCAATTCTCGAAAGCCACGCCCTCGGTTAACAGACAGAATGTCAAGTTTTTATGCGGTTGCCCCCCCACGGTGGTTGAGCCTCGTCGAAACCACTTGTTGGGACAGTTGATGCTAGATAACGGTGAGAGGTTATTTAATTTTTTTTTAGTCGAATAAATGCAGTTTTTTTATCTAATATGGCAAATAGCCGTAGCCGAGGTTCTGACACAAACGCACATTGAGCTTGACTCAACCGTGCGGCTTGGGGCAGGTTCTCGGTGAGAGGCTATTTGAAGTGGTTTATTTAAAAGAGAGAAGAGCAGTTTCTTTATTTTTTTGTTAGTTTTAAATAATCAGCGTTTTTAATTTTTGCAAATTGATTGTATTAAATTTTTAAAAAAACTATAATCAAAGGCAAAAATAATGCACGGTTTATATTCAATTTATTGAAAAAAGCCCTGCATCAGAGAAACTGTCTCTTCCTAAAAAGAGACGAAATCAAACGAGATTTTTATTTTTAGGAGAAATCTATGATCTACACAGCAGAAGTAGAACATATGTGTCCTTTGGCAAAAGGCGCATATCACGGACCTGCTCCAATTCCAGAAGAAGGAAAATGGGTTCAGGCAAAAGAAATCAAAGATATTTCAGGTTTTACACACGGTATCGGCTGGTGTGCACCACAGCAGGGATGCTGCAAACTTTCTTTGAACGTTAAAGACGGAATCATCGAGGAAGCTCTTGTAGAAACAATCGGCTGTTCAGGTATGACTCACTCAGCTGCTATGGCAAGCGAAATCCTTATCGGAAAAACTCTTCTCGAAGCCTTGAACACAGACCTTGTTTGCGACGCAATCAACACAGCAATGCGCGAGCTCTTTATGCAGATTGTTTACGGACGCACTCAGTCAGCTTACTCAGAAGGCGGTCTTAAAGTTGGCGCTTCTCTTGAAGATCTCGGAAAGAATCTCCGCTCTCAGGTTGGAACAATGTTCGCAACCCGCAAGACAGGCCCACGCTACCTCGAAATGACAGAAGGCTATGTAGAAACAATGGCTGTTGACAAAGACAACCAGGTTATCGGCTATAACTGCATCAACTTTGGAAAACTCATGGACGCTCTCAAGGCTGGAACAGATCCAAAAGAAGCAATTGAAAAGGCACGCACACATTATGGCCGTGTAACAGAAGACCAGGGCATGGTAAGACTCATCGACCCTAGAAAAGAGTAGGCGTAAAGTCAAGTTTTTGGATTTTCTTGGCGTTCCCTGCCTTGCGGCAGGTCGGGCTATCCGGGGTTCCGCTTACGCTTCATTGTTTTGTTCTGGTTTAGACAAGCTAAACCGCCACAAAACAACGGCTTCGCCGCCCCTCCTATCCCTGACGCGACGCTGAAATTTTAACCGCAAAAATTAAGGAAAACGATATGTCATTATTTGAAGATTATGAAGGCCGTATCCCACAGGTAAACAAGGCTTTAAAAGAATATGGTTTTGCAGAAGGCGAAGAAGGATTGAACCAGGCTCGCGATCTTTGCAAAGCTCGTGGATTTGACCCTTACGAAATCTGCCAGTCAACACAGCAGATTTGTTTTGAAGACGCAAAATGGGCTTACGTTTTGGGCTCAGCAATTGCAATCAAAGAAGCAGAAAAAACTGGCGACAAAACAGGTTCAACAGCTGCCGCAAACATCGGAAAAGGCTTGCAGGCATTCTGCCTTCCAGGCTCAGTAGCAGATGACCGCAAAGTAGGTCTCGGACACGGAAACCTTGGCGCTCGTCTTCTTTCAGAAGAAACACAGTGCTTCGCATTCCTTGCAGGCCACGAATCTTTCGCAGCTGCAGAAGGCGCAATCAAAATCGCTGCAAATGCAAACAAAGTTCGCAAGAACAAGCTCCGCGTTATCCTGAACGGTCTTGGAAAAGACGCAGCTCAGATTATCAGCCGCATCAACGGATTTACATACGTTCAGACAAAATTCGACTACTTTAACGGCGAAGGAACAGACAAGGCTCTTACAGTTGTTAAAGAAGTTCCATACGGCAACAACCCGGAACGTCTTATCGTAAAATGCTACGGCGCAGACGATGTTCGCGAAGGCGTTGCAATCATGTGGCACGAGGATGTTGATGTTTCTATCACAGGAAACTCTACAAACCCGACACGCTTCCAGCACCCGGTTGCAGGAACATACAAGAAGGAACGCCTGCTCGCAGGCAAAAAATACTTCTCTGTAGCTTCAGGCGGCGGCACAGGACGCACATTGCACCCGGATAACATGGCTGCAGGCCCGGCTTCATACGGCTTTACAGATACTTTGGGACGCATGCACTCAGACGCTCAGTTCGCAGGATCTTCTTCAGTTCCAGCACACGTAGAAATGATGGGCTTTATGGGCATGGGAAACAACCCGATGGTAGGCTGTACAGTAGCTTGCGCAGTAGCAGTAGCAGGCTCATTCTAATAAAAGTTTAGAATAAACAAAAAAGGGCGTCAGAATCTGGCGCTCTTTTTTTATGTATTCAAATGTTTTGTTAAAAAATGGAATAAGCAGGAGCGCAATTTTCTCACAAAACCTGCAAACTACACTCAGCGCCTTGTTGTTACGATTAACCCGCTTTACACGATTCCGGCTTTCGCCTCCAGTGCTGCGCACCGCGCATAGCGCGTCGTTCCAATCGGGGCTAGGATTTGCAGAAACGCAATATAAAAAAATGGGGAATTTAAAACAAAAAAGCGTGCAATCCGTTATAAAATAAAGAATTACACGCTTTTGAGACTGGCGTGATTCGAACACGCGACCCTCTGCTTAGAAGGCAGATGCTCTAATCCAACTGAGCTACAATCTCGTATTTGCCCATATTATCAAAAATTAAGATTTAGTGCAATATAGACAAAGGAGAATATAATAAAAACTTTGCCAAAAAAGCTTCAAAGTTTTTATAATAAAAGAATATGAATATTTTTAACAGACAAAAAGCACTTGATTTAGTTGGCGGAGATAACGAACTTCTTTCAATTCTTTTGCAGGAATTTATTAAAACTGAGTTTTCTGTTAATCACCTGATTCAGCTTATTCAACAGAATAAAAAAGCAGAAGCTGCAGGTTATACTCACAGGGTAAAAGGGGCAGGCAGACAACTTGCAATGGAAAAACTGGCACAAAGCGGACAGAATTTAGAAGACGTTTTAAGAGAAAAAAAAGATGGAGAAATAATTCCTCTTGTAGAAGAATTTTATAAAGATTATGAAGAGGCCATAAACGAAGCAAAAAAATTCTAGTTTTCTGCAC
>CAVKVK010000017.1:11967-32549 GCA_963659855.1 Parabacteroides distasonis
TTTTAAATGTTTCCAGAAGTTTTTATCTTCCTGTCCTGTTCTCCAGAAACTTATTTTGTCTATTCCGTTTTCTGCGTACATTTTTGTCCTAAAAACTAGGGAAGTTTCGTCATCGTAGAATGCAGTTATTTTTAATTTTTTTTCTATACTGAACGACGGAATTCCAAAACTGTCTCTCTTATGTTTTTTTATTTTGTTTTCTTTAATTATTTTTTGTATTGAGTTGTAAGAATATGCTCTTCCGCCTGTTTTATCATCTCTCCAGGTGCGTCCGTAAAAAGAAAGCCCCATTATTAGTTTTTCCTGAGGAATCTGGCTTTTTGCATAGTCTGTAATTTTTTTGCACCAGTCTGTGCCTGCAATCGGGCCTGGTTCACTTGTTGACCAATGCTGATCATAAGCCATTATTACAATTTTGTCGGCAATTTTTGCAAGGTTTGAATAATTGTAGGCATCTTTTGAAAGAGTTTTTATTCGTGCAGGAATTGCGATTGAAAGTTTTTTTCCATTTAGTTTTGATTTTAAGATTTTCAGGAATTCAATATAGTTATCTGCATCTTCTGCAGCTACTAATTCCCAGTCAATCTGAAGCCCGTCGTATGTTTTTGACGCCTTAATTAAATCTTCTATAATTTTGTCGCGTAAAGGTAGTTTTGGAGACAGTAAAAGATGAGTCTGCGAGCGCGAATCGCATGAACTTACAAGATGAACTTTTGCATTTGTATTTGAAAAATATTTTTCTTTTGGAGGAATTTGTGGAACTTCGCTAAAAGTTGTAATTGCTTTTGCAAAATATCCAATGTCTGTAATTGGAAGAAGGGGAGAATACTCTTTTTCGTAGCCTGTAAAAACATAGCCCCAGATTTCTGTAAACTCTATAACAGAAATATCGTTTAAGCTTGAATCAAAATCTCCGTTTGAAGGAGTTTTAGTTGAAGCACAGGAGAATAACAGAAAAATCGGGAAAAACAGAATAAAGGAATTTTTTTTCATATACAGTCCTGCAAAGTTGTAATTTATCAGGCAAGGCAAAAAAAAACTGGGGTAAAACCCCAGTTTTTACAGGTTAGAAAAAACTAACTTATTTAGCTTCTACTTTTACACCGTAGATACGTGTACCAGAAGCTTTGATTGTGTAAGCACCTGCTGTAGCTGCATCGAATACGATTTCTGATGTTGCATCTTTTCCGAGGTTGTCAACTGATGTAAGAAGAGTTCCGTCTGGAGCGAAGATACCGAATACGCGAGCTGGTGTTGCATCACCGTTGCCAGATACTGTCAAAGTAACTGTTGCTGGAGCTTTTACTACAACTTCGAATGCTGCCTGGAAAACATCTTTGATGTTGTCTTTTGTTGTTGCAGCTTTGTTCTGCAAGTAGATAGCTGTTCCAAGATCTTCTGTCTTGAATTTAGCTTTTCCTGCAACTGCAGCAAATTCTGCTTCGAGTGGGTTAGAAACAGGTTCGATAACGAAACGATCGTCGATTACTGTATCATCTGTACCAATATCTGAAAGAGGAATTGATTTCCATGACCATACTGAAGCAGAGCCTGTATCTGCTGTTGCTGCTGGTGCTGGAGCAGCTGCTGATTCTGCAGCTCCTGATGTTGATCCACAAGATGCGAGCATTGCGATTGCTGCGATTGTTGCGATAGCTGTTGTTACTTTTGTAACTAATTTCATTTTTATATCTCCTCCTTAATTGAGATTAAATACAGTGTAATATTGTCTTCTCAATTTTTACTGTCTTTATTTTGTAAATTTACGATATTTTAAACTTTTTTTAATAATCTATAACTTTTATGTGCTTTTTTATAAAATTTGCTTTGCGCAAGGGATAGGAAGGGTGCGCTTAAGCGCAAACAAACGCGTAGCGTTTGGTCGGAGGCGAAAGCCGTAGCCCTGGATAGCCCGGTCTGCCACTTGTGGCAGATGCGCCCAGAAAATAATTAAATTATTTATGCGTAAAACCTGGAACAATCGGGGCTGAAAAACGTTTTTTTAACTGTGCAAAAAATTCTTCTGCGGTTTTGTCGTCTACAGGCTTTGGCGGTTCGTGATATTTTACGAGATTTGAAGGAATTTCGTCTAAAAAACGGCTTGTCTGACATTCTACGGTTGATTGCAGATGCCGCCTTTTCTGGCATGAAGAAATATAAAGTTTGTCGCGGGCCCGGGTAATTGCAACGTAAAAAAGCCGGCGTTCTTCTTCGACTGCTGCGTCTCCGCCTTCGTCAACTGCGCGTCCGTGTGGAATTAAGCCTTCTTCGCAGCCAACAATAAAAACTACTGGAAATTCCAGACCTTTAGAAGCGTGGATTGTCATTAGATTGACCTTTCCTTTGTCGTCATCGTCGTCCATGTCGTCGCGGGAAAGAAGTGTAATTCTGTTAAGATAATTGTAGAGTGTCGGATCTGAAGTTTCCGGATTGTTTTCCCACATTTCGATTGAATTGATTAAGGATTCTATATTCAAAAACTTGAATCGTGCTGCTTTTTCGGATTTTGGATTTTCTGAGATTAAATAGTCAAAATAATGAATGTCTTCGACCATTTTGCGTACTTTTTTAGAAAGTCCGTGGCCACCGAGCATGTTTTTGCAGGAATCAATAATTTCGATAAAACCTTTGAGAGAATCTTTTGTTCCTTCAGAAAAGTCCAGACCGTCGCCGCTGTCGTACTTATTGGGCAGGTTCTGCATAAAAAGGTCGGCTTCGTCTTCTGGAACTTCTAAAAGCGAAACTATTGCGTCGTAGAGTGAACAGCTCAAATTTTTTGCAATCTGATTTAGTTTTTCGATTGTTGCCCGCCCGATTCCGCGACGCGGAGCATTTATTATTCTTAAAAGGTTTACGTCGTCGTCGTGGTTGGAAATTACGCGAAGATACGAAATTATGTCTTTTATTTCTTTACGCTGAAAAAATGAAGTTCCTCCGCTCATTGTGTAAGGAATATTTTCCTGCAGAAAAGCTTCTTCGATTGCCCGGGACTGAGTGTTTGCGCGCATAAGAACACAAAAATCGTCATATTTGCGTTTTTCTTCTACGCAGATTGATTGAATTGTTTCTATTACAAAGTCTGCTTCTGCAGTTTCGTTGTCTGGTGAATAAACTTCGATTGGTTTGCCTTCGCCGTTTCCTGACCAAAGCTGTTTGTCTTTGCGGTTTGTGTTGTGTTTTATTACGCCGTTTGCAGCGGCAAGAATTGTTCCAGTTGAACGGTAATTCTGTTCAAGGCGGATTTCCTTAACTTCTGGAAAATCTTTTTCAAAATTGATTATGTTCTGATAGTCAGCACCACGCCAGGAATAAATACTCTGGTCATCGTCGCCAACAACAGCAACGTTTTTGTCTGCAAGAAGATGCATCATTTCGTATTGCTGATGGCTTGTGTCCTGAAATTCGTCAACCATAATGTATTTGAATCTTTGCCTGTAGCCTGCAAGAATTTCTGGAAATTCCTTAAAAATTTTGATTGGAAGAACGATTAAATCATCAAAATCAACTGCATTATAAAGTTTCAGTCCTTCCTGGTAGCCTTCGTAGAGTTCGCGGTACATTTCGTTTTCTGCATTCCAGTGTTTGCGGCCGGTTTTTATGTCAGAAATTAAAATTCCGATTTTGTAAATGTCGAGTGCTTCCTGTGAATAGTGAAGTTCGCTCCCTGTTTCTTTTATTAAAGCGTTGCGGTCTGTTTCGTCGTAGATAGAAAAATTTTCACGCCAGCCGAGTTTTGCAATATCCTGCCTTAAAACTTTTACACCAAAAGCATGAAACGTAGAAATAGTTAAAAGCGGCAGTTTTTTGCCTGTAAGTTCTTTTATACGTTCAACCATTTCTTTTGCAGCCTTGTTTGTAAAGGTGAGTGCAAGAATCTGGCTTTGGGGAACTCCGCTGTCCAGCATGTGTGCAATTCTGAATGTAATGACACGCGTTTTTCCAGAACCCGCTCCGGCAATAATTAAAATCGGGCCTTCAATCGTCATAACAGCTTCGTACTGTTCCGGGTTTAATTCATTTT
Source organism: Parabacteroides distasonis (assembly GCA_963659855.1). Taxonomy (GTDB): domain Bacteria; phylum Spirochaetota; class Spirochaetia; order Treponematales; family Treponemataceae; genus Treponema_D. Next base: position 15,989 of record CAVKVK010000017.1, read on the forward strand.
TTAAATCTGATAAGTCTGCAGCCATAGGGCTAAAAATAATAGTGTTTTTTTAGATTTTTGTCATAAAACAAAGAAAGTTTTTTTTATTAAAGGAGGGCGGGCAACCGCCCTTCGCGCCCACTTCGTTGGCCGCTACCCACCGTGCGGGGGAATCCCCCGCAACGCCCCCATGCAGGAGAACTGAGATTGGGGCTAAAAAAAAATAACCCGGGCAGCAGTCTTGTTTTTTGTGCATTGCCCGGGTTGTCTTTTATAATTTAGAAAATCTTTTATTCTTCTTCAGAAACAGGGTTGTTCCAGAAGTCGTAACCGATTGAATAGATTCTCTTTCCTGAGAAGTAGTCTGCGGTAAGTTTTACGATAATTCCATTTAACAGTAAAAGTGAAATAATGTTTGGAATTGCCATAAGTCCGTTTACTATATCTGCAATTGTCCATACCGCACTTACAGTCATATACGGTCCGACAAAAACTGCAAGAATGTAGAGCCAGCGGTAAACTTTTACAGGTGTCATTCTTCCTTTTGAAAGATATTCAATACAGCGTTCTGAGTAATAATCCCAGCCGAGGATTGTTGTAAATGCAAAGAGTACAAGACAGAGCATTAAAACAAACGAAATTATTACACTTGGAATACGTGGAAGTAATGTCTGGAAAGCTGCGCTTGTAATTTCAAAACCGTGAAGGTTTAATTCAGGACGCCACTGACCAGAAATTACAATTACAAGACCAGTTACAGTACAGATAACGATTGTGTCAAAGAATGTACCTGTCATAGAGATAATTCCCTGCTGAACTGCGTAGTCAACTTTTGCGGCAGAAGCTGCAATCGGGGCTGAACCAAGACCTGCTTCGTTAGAGAAAATTCCGCGCGCAATACCTTTCTGCATTGCAACAATCATGGCTCCAACGGCACCGCCTGTAACTGCCTTAAATCCAAAAGCTCCCTGAATAATTTCTTCAAATGCTGTAGTAACTTTTGCAATATTGCATCCTACTGCTAATGCGCCAAAAACAACGTAGATTACTGCCATTGCAGGAACTACAACGCCGGCAACAGTTGAAATTCTCTTTACACCGCCGATTACAACAAGTGCAACGAAGATTGCAAGAATAATTGAAGAAACAACAACAACAACTGAATATGTTCCGATTCCTGGAATTGTTACTGTAGAAAGTGCGTTTCCACCGGCAGCAATTTTAGCAAAAGATTCAACAGCTGTAGAAATTGAATTTACCTGGCTGAATGTTCCGATTCCAAACAAACCTACCATTGTTCCAAAGATTGCAAAAAGTATTGCAAGGAATTTTCCAAATTTAGGGAATTTTGCACCAACGCCTTTTTCACAGGTGTAGAATGGTCCGCCGAGAATATGTCCGTCTTCTTTCTGTTCGCGGAAGTGAATTGCAAGCAGACATTCTGAATATTTTGTTGCCATTCCAACGAGGGCTGCAAACCACATCCAGAAAAGTGCTCCTGGTCCGCCGAGTGCGATTGCTGTTGCAACGCCTACAATGTTACCGGTTCCAATTGTAGCTGAGAGAGCTGTACACAATGATTTGAACGAAGAAAGTTCTCCGCCTTCCTTTTTGTCAGATTTGCGGAAAATTGATTTAATCGCAAATTTGAGCTGAGAGAACTGAACGCCTCTCAATCTGATTGTTAAAAAGATGCCTGTTGCAAGAATAAGTATGATGAGAGGAAGTCCCCATACAAATCCATCAATTGCATCTAAAACAGAATTGATTTTTGTGAACACCGATGAAGTCATAGTGTTCTCCTTAAGGTGAGTTTTTCTGCAAAAATTGATTTTATGCGCAGAAAAAAAATAGAGCCTGCCTTTCTGGCAAGCTCTCTAGAGTGGAACAGTTAGAATAACTCTGTCCTTGATGCCTGAGATATCGGTTCTTATAACCTTAACCCTTCGGCGCCCTGTGCAGGGACTCTCCAGAGAGATGGCTTTGGTACAACGCACCAGCCTTCACAAAATAGAATAATGATCTGTAAAATTTTATACAAGATGCATCATATTTTTTGTGCATTTTGCTGGCAGTGATTTTGAGCTTTTTAAGCATTTATATTCAACTGTTTGCTATGTTAAGTAATTTATCTTTGTGATACACTCTCGAACTTATGAAAGCTATAGAAATGGACATGACACAAGGTTCGCTCTTAAAAAAGATTTTTGTGTTCAGTGTTCCTCTTGTTATTACAAATATATTGCAGATTATGTTTAATATGACAGATTCTGCTGTTGTCGGCCGTTTTGCAGGTTATCTGCCACTTGGTTCAGTTGGTTCGACCGGGCAGATGGTGTTTTTCTGTTCAGGAATTTTAACTGGTCTTGGCGGCGGTGTAAACGTTCTTGCTGCAATTTGCGTTGGCCAGAAAAACTATAAAGATTTAGAAGTTACAATCAGGGCTTCTGCATTTGCCTGTTTTTGTATTGGCATTGCTCTTATGATTTTTGGCTTTATTTTTGCACCTTCAGTTTTGCGCCTTTTAAACACAAAAGAAGAACTCATTCACGATGCAATTGTCTATTTTAGAATTTATATGATCAGTATGCCTTTTATGGCAATGTATTACTTTGGAAACGCAATTCTCGGTGCTCAGGGCAACACACGTTCTCCTTTGATTTATCTTATTGCAGCAGGAATTGTAAACGTAATTCTTGACCTTGTTCTCGTAATTGTTTTTAAGCTTTCTGTTATTGGCGTTGCTGTTGCAACTGTTGTTGCCCAGGTTGTTTCCTGTGCGCTTACGTTGTTTAAAATCTACAGAGTTTTAAGTAAAAATAATTTTGATTTTAAATACAGACAGATTTCCAGTTACAAGATTATTCAGATTATTAAAATTGGAATTCCTGCAGCCATGCAGAATGCAATTTTTGCTGTAGCAAATCTGTTTGTCGTTGCCGCCGTAAATTCATTTGATTCAGCCATGGTTGCCGGAAACGCAGCTACAATGAACGGTGAAAATCTTGTTTACAACATTATGGCAGCTTTTTACACTGCCGGAGCTACTTTTATCGGGCAGAATCTTGGTGCACACAATAAAAAGAGAATTCTAAATTCCTACTTTATAAGCACTGGTTATGCTGCAATTCTGGGATTTGTTCTCGGAATAATTCTTTATATTTACGGACACGAATTTTTATCTCTTTTTACAAGCGACGAAACCGTAGTTTCTTATGCAATGCAGAAATTTAAGATTATGACATTCAGCTTTGGAATTTCAGCCTTTATGGACGGAACAATTGCTGCAAACCGCGGATTAAGAAAAACTTTAATTCCTTCAATTATGGTATTTTTAGGTTCCTGCGTAATGCGCGTTGTCTGGGTTTTTACGATTTTTGCACACTTCCGCACGGTAGAAAGTTTATTTCTTTTGTATCCGTTCAGCTGGGCAATAACCGCAGTTTTTGAAATTCTATATTTTGTATTTACATATCGCCAGGAAACCCGCGGAATGTAGAATTTTGTTGTTTTTTGTGCTTTTTGTGCATTGAGGATTTTTATGAAAAAAAATGACCAGCTTTTAGTTGTTGATATGCAAAACGTTTACAAAACCGGTGGAAAATGGCAGTGCCTTGATACACATGGCGCTGCACAAAGAATTCTAAAAATAATCGGCAGCGGAATAGAAAACGTAATTTTTACACGCTTTATTGCAGACGAAAAAAATCCGCACGGAGTCTGGAGTGATTACAATAAAAAATACAGCGACGTTAATGCAGATTCTTACGCAAACGAAATGATCGAAGAATTTAATGAGCCGTTAAAAAAATTCCCGCTTTATACAAAAGGTGTTTATTCTTCACTTGCAAACGAACAGGTTTTAAAAGCATGTAAAAAAGCTGCTCGGGTTGTTATCTGTGGCGTTGTAGCCGAATGCTGCGTTCTTTCGACAGTTTTTGCCCTTATTGATCAGGGAATTTACACAGTTTATTTAACAGATGGAGTGAGTGGACTGGACAAACCAAAGGAAGATGCCGTAAAACTCACTTTGTCTGGACTTTCTCCGCTGCATGTAAAAATGATGAGCGTGAACGAATATTTAGCCGAATAGTTTTAAATAAATTAGCGGAATGTAAAATTATTCAACCTAGTAAAATAATAGGAATTGCTTGACACTAAGATTATTTTTACCTAGTATGTTGATATGTAAACTTTGTAATCCTAGCTTTTGAAAAATACAAAGATAGCCGTAACCAAAGAAACTGGAGGATACTATGTTGGCAAATCCATTGTTTAAGGAATACAACGCAGACGATTATGTAGAAATTGCAGAACAGACTGCCCGTTGGGTTAAACAGCACGAAAAAAAACAAATGGTCGGAAAAACCTGGAACCAGAGCCCTGATTCTTCCGAAGATTTTTCAAATTATCCTGTTTTAACAGACAAGTGTCTTTACGGTGGTTCTTCCGGGGTAGGTTATTTTTATCTGCGCATGTACGAAGTTACTAAAAAAGAAGAATACTTAAACGAAGCAAAAGAAGCTGCTCAGTGGATTCTTGCAGATTACGAAGGACCTTCTTTTTATGACACTCTCAAAATAAAGCACGAAGGCGATCGTCTTGTTCACGTTAAGAATATGGCAGGCTGGGCGGCTGGTTTAATGAACGGACCGACAGGGCAGGCGATCTTTATTCTTCAACTGTACAAAGCAACTGGCGACAAAACTTACCTTGATTTTGCAGTAAAGGCGGCAGATGACCTTTTTACGGCTGCAATAAAGGATGAATATGGAATTCATTTTAGTGAACAGCAGGATTTAGTCGGCGATATGAGTTTTATCTTTTTGCTTACAAATATTTTTGATGTAACAAAAGACAGTAAATATATTGAACTTGCAAAAGGAATCGGCGATTACGTAATTTACAAGGCAAAGCCTGCAAAAAACGGCGGAAAATACTACAACGTTGTAGATCTTTCTTTAATTGATTTTCCAAAAGGTTCTGTGTGGGTAAACTGGGCTCATGGTTCGGCTGGTGTAGGATTTCTGCTTGCTGCAATCTACAAATACACAAAAGAAGAAAAATATCTTACGGCAGCAAAAGATGCAGCAGCTTATCTTGAAGGAATTGCTGTTGGAGACGAAGACGGAGTTTTAATTCCTTATCTCGACAACGAGTTTACAGGGCCTTCAAACGAATTTTATTATTTGAGCGTTTGCCACGGTCCGGCAGGAACTGCAAATCTTTTTCATCTCTTGTATAAATTAACAGGCGATAAGCATTATCTTGATTTTGCAGTTCGTCTTTCGCGCGGAATAATAAAGGCCGGGGCTCCGGAAGAATTTAGCAGAGGTTACTGGCCAAGCCAGGCTTTGTGCTGTGGAACTCCTGGAATTTTGCAGCATTTTGTTTCTATGTATAAACTTACCGGTTCAAAAGAATTTCTTGAATATGCGCGCAGAACTGCAAGATTTGTAATCGGGCAGTCTCACGTTGCAGATTCTCCAGAAACGATTTACAGGCCTGTAAGCTACAGAACCTGGTATGGAAACTGGTGGCGTACAATTCCTACGGAAGTGCACAGTTATACAGGTCTTTACCTTGGAGCTCCTGGAAACGCCTGGGCTCTGCTTTCTTTGTATGGAGCAGAAAAAGGTTTAGATTTATTTGAAACAATTGAATTTCAGTATTTTTAATTTTTTATACAAATAAAGAGAATCTTTTTATACAAAGCCGGAGCGCTTTAACCAAAGTTTTTGGTGAATGGCTCTCCGGCTTTTTTTTTAACTTTAATCCAGTTTTTGTATTGCGTTTTATGCAATAATCAATTTCTTTTATTTCACTTTACGCAATACTCGTAAATCTTTAGAATGTGTGCATAAGAATACAGAAGCGGTAGGGATTGTAGTAGCGGCGCAGCCGTTGTTTTACGTTAGTAAAACAATGTAGCGTAAGCGGAACTACGGAAAGCCCGACGGCAACCTGTTGCCGGACCGCCCGAATAAACAAAAAAAATATTAGGAGACAAAAATGGGTGAAAATTATTTTAACTCGATTCCCTGGCGTGAAGCCCGACTGCAGCTCGGTCACTGCCGTTCTATGTCTAAAGATGAATTTGCTGACGGAGTAAACGCTCTCAAAGGCAAAAAAATCGTAATCGTTGGTTGTGGTGCTCAGGGATTGAACCAGGGCTTGTGTCTGCGCGACTCTGGTCTTGATGTTTCTTATGCACTACGCGAAAGCGCAATTACAGAAAAGAGACAGTCCTGGAAAAACGCTACAGAAAACGGATTTAAAGTTGGAACTTACGATGAACTTATTCCAACAGCTGACCTTGTCGGAAACCTTACTCCAGATAAGCAGCATTCAAATGTAATTTCTGAAGTTCAGAAGAGAATGAAGAAGGGCGCTGCATTGTGGTACAGCCACGGATTCAACATGATTGAAGAAGGAATGCAGATCCGTAAAGATATTACAGTTGTAATGTGCGCTCCAAAAGGACCGGGAACAGAAGTATGGCACGAGTTCCAGAGAGGATTCGGAGTTCCTGACCTTATCGCAGTTCACCCTGTAAACGACCCTGAAGGAAAAGGCTGGGCTTATGCAAAGGCTCTGGCAGTTGGAATGGGCGGAAGCAAGGCCGGCGTTCTTGAATCAAGCTTTGTTGCAGAAGTTAAATCTGACCTTATGGGCGAGCAGACAATTCTTTGCGGTATGCTCCAGGCTGGAACAATCGTTTGCTACGACAAAATGGTAAGCGAAGGAATCGCTCCTGAATACGCTACAAAACTTTTGATGCACGGATGGAACGTAATTTCTGAAGCTCTCAAATGGGGCGGAATTACAAACATGATGGACCGTCTTTCTAACCCTGCAAAAATCAAGGCAAACGAGCTTTCTAAAGAAATTAAAAAACTTTTGACACCGCTTTACCAGAAGCACATGGACGACATTATTTCTGGAAAATTCTCCAGCACAATGATGCAGGACTGGGCAAACAAAGACCACGATCTTCTTACCTGGCGCGAAGAAACTGGAAAACTTCCATTTGAATCAACTCCAGAATCAAAAGAAGAAATCACAGAGCAGGAATACTTTGACAAAGGCATTTTGATGGTTGCAATGGTAAAAGCCGGCTGTGAACTTGCATTCGAGACAATGGTTGACGCAGGAATCAAACCAGAAAGCGCTTACTACGAGTCATTGCACGAAGTTCCTCTTATTGCAAACCTTATTGACCGCAAACGTCTTTACGAAATGAACCGCGTAATTTCTGATACAGCAGAATACGGATGCTACCTGTTCAGCCGCGTTGCTGCTCCTATGATGGCAAAAGACTTTATGCCGAACCTCCACACAGATGTAATCGGAAAAGGCCTTGACCTCAAGGACACAAGCGTAAACAACACACAGCTCGTAGAAGTAAACGCAGAAATCCGCAACCACCCGATCGAAGTTGTAGGACGCCGCCTGCGTGAATACATGACAGCAATGAAACCTGTTCTGTAATTTAAGTAAAAAACTGGGCGTTCCCCGGCGCAAAAACGCCGGGTCGGGTGTTCCGCAGTTCCGCGCGAAAGCGCTGCATTCTTTCGCTCCGTAAACTGCGCTACAGAACGGCTTCGCCGCTGCTACACCCCCTGACGCAAAACTTAATTGCAGAAACTGGAAAAAACATTGGCTGCAAAAAGTTTAACAGAAAATTAATGAGAAAACCCTGTCTGGTGCATAACTGGCAGGGATTTTTTATTGTCAAAAATTTTCATTTGATAGAATATTAGTAACCATGAGAAAGTTTCTTATTACTACTTTGGCCTTGACGATGCTTTTTTCATCGTCTCTTATTTATTCTCAGGAATCTGATAGCATCAGCGTTCAGGATTCCTTTTTGACTGAGTTCGTTCCTGATATCTGGACTGCAGCCGACGGACTTCCGGGCAACACTGTCACAGACATGATTCAGTCTTCTACAGGATACGTTTATCTTGGAACTTACGACGGTCTTGTCCGCTTTGACGGCGTTCAGTTTGACACTTTCAACCGCCGGACAGAAGCAGACTATTCCTTTGTCGCAGCCCGCACTGTTTTTGAAGATTCAAAAGGAAACCTGTGGATTGGAACAAACGACGAGGGCGTCAGAAAAATTACACCTTTCGGCGGGATTGAAGAATACACGACCGCAAGGGGACTTCCGAACAACTCAATCCGCTCTGTCTGCGAGGACAAGGATGAAAACATCTGGATCGGAACAACATCAGGCATCGCCATCGTTGACAGGAACGACAGTGTAAGAAAATTCAGCGAGCTTGAGAAATTCGGCGCGCAAAATATTTTTGTCACAAACATCTACTGCGACACCGCCGGCCGCGTATGGATTTTGTCACAGGCTCAGAACGGCGCCTATGTTTATTCCGACGGAAAAATAGAAAAATTCAAGGGGCTCAATAACTTCAGGAATCCTGTTATAACCTGCATCACTCAGGACTCAAACACAGACTTCTGGCTCGGCGTTGAGCCTTATTACGCTGTAAAGCTTTCAGGCGAGGAAGAGACTGTCTACAACGTAGGTCACGGAGAGCAGCCTGGCTCTACTGTGCACTGCATTTTCCAGGACAGGAACGGCTATATGTGGATCGGGCGCGACTCTGGTGTAAGCGTCCTTCACAACGGAAACTGGTCTTACATGGACTCTTCCACAGGGCTTTGCAATGACAACGTTGTGAAAATCCTGCAGGACAGGGAAGGCAACATCTGGTTTGCGACTGACCGCGGCGGTATTGAAAAACTCACCCCGGCAAAGTTCCGCACAACCGCAATGAAGACCACAATCAATGCGATTTCAGAGGACACGACCCGCGGCCTTGTGTGGCTTGCTGGCGACAACGGTCTTTACTGCCTCAAAAACAAGCTGTTCGTGGAAAACGAGCTTACAAAGGCCTGCAGCAATGTCCGCATCCGCGACGTTACAGTGGCCTATGACGGAACTGTCCTTGTTTCTGTCTACGAAAAGCCGACCGAAGTCATAATGACTCCGGAAGGAAAAATCTACTCGCTTTCACAGGACGACGGTCTTGCAGGCTACAAGGCCCGCATCGCGCTCAAGGCGAGAAACGGCGACCTTTACATCGGAACAACTTCCGGGCTTTCAATCATCAGCAGTAAAACAGGAAAAATCCGCAGCTTCGGCAAGGAAGACGGGCTTGCAAACGAGTTCATCATGTGCATCTACGAGGACATGAACGGAGAAATCTGGTGCGGAACAGACGGCGGCGGAATCTTCTCTGTAAAAAACGGAGAGATTGCTTCCCAATACTCGACCGCGGACGGACTCGTTGGAAACATCGTCTTTAAGATTATGGAAACTTCAAAGGGCGACTACTGGATCACAACCGGAACCGGAATCTCCAGAATGAATCTTGACGACGGCGCGGCATTTATAAACTACAACAGCACGCTGGGGCTCGGCGCGGACGGAATTTTCCAGATGGTGCCTGATTACACGGGAACAGTCTGGATGACAAGCAACCGCGGCATTTTCAGCGCGAACATGAAGGATTTCGATGCCGTTGCAGATGGCAGGGGAAGCCGTGTTGAGTCAAAATTCTACGGACGCTCGGACGGACTTATTTCAGGCGGAGTCACTTCGACTTCAAAATCAATGCGCGACTCTTTTGGAAGAATCTGGTTCACATTGATTGACGGCTTTTCAGTTTACGACCCGCTGAATATTACAGCGAACAAGACAGCGCCTCTTGTAAACATTGAGAGGATCACAGTTGACAACGAAAGCTTCGACTGGCACGGAGAAAAGCTCGTGCTTAATCCTGGCACAAACAGAATCAACATTAAATTTACTGGCTTGAGCTTCATTTCCTCAAAGCAGATGACATTCAAGACAAAACTTACGGGCTTTGAAAAGGACTTTTCTTCATGGTCTACGCAGCGCAGCGTTTCATACACTAACCTCAGGCCTGGAAAATATGAGTTTGCTGTAGTTGCCTGCAACGCAGATGGCGTTGAGAGCGCAGTCGCAAAAACATTCATGCTCATTAAAAAGCCTTATTTCTGGGAAGTTATCTGGTTCTGGGTCGGAGTCGCAATCGTCGTGGTCGGAGCCGTGTTCGTCATAATCCGCCACAAAATCATGAAGATGAAGCGCTATCAGATAAAGCTTGAAAAAGCAGTAGATGACAGAACCCGCGAGCTCAAGGCAGAAAAGGAAAGGGCCGAGAACCTTCTTTTGAACATCCTTCCAAAGGACATCGCAAGCGAGCTTGAAAGCAAATCAGACAAGTCGGATAAGACAATCGCCCACACCTGCAAGAACGCGACAGTTCTCTTTGCGGACATTCAGGGCTTCACAAAGATGTCGGACTCTCTTGACGCGACAGAGGTCGTAAAATTCCTGAACGAGATTGTGACCCGCTTTGACGAGCGCGCTAAGCGCGACGGAATCGAGAAAATCAAGACCATGGGAGACGCCTACATGGCGGCGACAGGCCTTGAAGACGACGCAGGCGACGAAGCCACCTTAAGAATGGTCAAATTTGCCCAGGGAATGCTTTCGGACTTGCGAGACTTCAACCTGAATTCAAAAGTCAAGGTGAACATGAGAATCGGAATCAACTCCGGAAAAATCGTTGCCGGCGTAATCGGAAAATCAAAGTTCATCTACGACATCTGGGGCGACACAGTAAACGTTGCCTCAAGAATGGAGTCGAACGGCGAGGCGGGAAAAATCTGCGTGACCGAGCACGTGTACAACATAGTAAAAGACAGTTTTACTTTTACAGGACCAAGAGAAGTAAACGTAAAAGGTAAGGGCATAATGAACTCTTACCTGACAGAATAGAAAAAACAGTATTCCTGACAGACAATAAACAAAAGTTTAATGTTTGTCAGGATTTTTTTTCAGGGCGCATTCGAAAGGAAGCCGCTGCGCATCTTCCTTTCGAACCGGGCTATCCGTGGTTCCGGCGACAAAGCGCCTGCATTCCTGCGCTCACGCTCCGGAACACGCCAGTGGCGTGCCACTACTATCCCTTGCGCGCGACAGAGTGAACATTCTTCTTAACTTAAATAGATTGAAAGTCGGGTTTTTATGCAGTTGTCTGCACACGGTGGTTGACCCCCGTCGAAACCACCAGCAGAGACGATTGATGTTTGATTGCAGCACTTCGCTTGTGCCTTCGGGTGACAAATTCGATCGGCTTAGAAGAAATAAATTGAATAAGCTGGAAAACGCGCTTTTTTTTGTTTTACATGTCAAATAGCCGTAGTCGAGTCTTTCAGTAAAAGGCCGCCACGGACGGCGGATAAAGAAAGGCAAAAACTAAAAAGTTTTTTGCGATAAAAAAAATGGCAGGAAGGCATTTTCTTTATCAGGGTTCCCGGCGAGAGACTATTTGAAGTGGTTTATTTAGTCTGAATGTCGAGTTTCCGTGCTTTTTTTTGTTTAACATGTCAAATAGCCGTAGCCAAGGTTCAGCCAAAAACGCACATTGAGCTTGACTCAACCGTGCGGATTTTGGCGGGTTCTTGGCGGAAGGCTATTTGAATTTTAGACTGAATAAAAAAAGTAAAAAAAATCTAAAAAAAGGCAAACGAGCACTTGACGAATTATGCAGTAAAATGATAGATTCATTGTCGCACCGCAACACGGTTGCAGTTAACCACTTCCTGCTAAACAGTAAGACTTCTGGTTAACAAAAAAATAAAAAAAGTTTAACAAATCACTTGACAAACTTTGTTAAATCGTGTTAAACTCTTTTCCACCCGCTTGAAACAAGCGCAGGTTTAGTTCTTTGAAAAGAAAATCAGTGAAGGAAGAAAGACAAAGATAGCACGGTAAAATCTGGTATTTTATCGATGTAGAAAAGTTTTTCGAGTATAAAACGAATGCCAGCGGAATTATGAAAGTAGTTCTGCAACGAAAGGTCAGGTTGAAAAATCTGGCCGTTCCTTATCAATTTTATTGGTTAGGATAAATGATTTATGGTAAATCTTAACCCCTTGTGGGTTTGAGAATAATCATGGAGAGTTTGATCCTGGCTCAGAATAAACGCTGGCGGCGTGTCTTAAGCATGCAAGTCGAACGGCAAGAAAGAGCTTGCTCTTTCCTAGAGTGGCGGACTGGTGAGTAACACGTAGGTGATATACCTTTTGGACGGGGATAGCTCCTAGAAATAGGAGGTAATACCGGATAAGGTTGCACGGGTTGGAGCCGTGTAAGGAAAGGCGCTACGGCGTCGCCGAAAGAATAGCCTGCGACCTATCAGCTGGTTGGTGGGGTAAAGGCCTACCAAGGCAATGACAGGTATCCGGCCTGAGAGGGTGAACGGACACATTGGGACTGAGATACGGCCCAGACTCCTACGGGAGGCAGCAGCTAAGAATATTCCGCAATGGGGGGAACCCTGACGGAGCAACGCCGCGTGGACGATGAAGGCCGGAAGGTTGTAAAGTCCTTTTATAATTGAGGAATAATCTAAAGAGGGAATGCTTTAGAGGTGACTGTAGATTATGAATAAGCACCGGCTAATTACGTGCCAGCAGCCGCGGTAACACGTAAGGTGCGAGCGTTATTCGGAATTATTGGGCGTAAAGGGCACGCAGGCGGTTTTGCAAGCTTGGTGTGAAATCTCAGGGCTCAACCCTGAAACTGCATTGAGAACTGCATGACTAGAGTTAGTGAGGGGAAACCGGAATTCCAGGTGTAGGGGTGAAATCTGTAGATATCTGGAAGAACACCAATGGCGAAGGCAGGTTTCCAGCACATAACTGACGCTCAGGTGCGAAGGTGCGGGGATCAAACAGGATTAGATACCCTGGTAGTCCGCACAGTAAACGATGTGCACTAGGTGTCTGGATATGAATCTGGGTGCCAAAGCAAACGCGATAAGTGCACCGCCTGGGGAGTATGCCCGCAAGGGTGAAACTCAAAGGAATTGACGGGGGCCCGCACAAGCGGTGGAGCATGTGGTTTAATTCGATGCAACGCGAAGAACCTTACCAGGGCTTGACATGCCGCGAATCCTCTTGAAAGAGAGGGGTGCCTTCGGGAACGCGGACACAGGTGGTGCATGGCTGTCGTCAGCTCGTGCCGTGAGGTGTTGGGTTAAGTCCCGCAACGAGCGCAACCCCTACTGCCAGTTACTAACAGGTAAAGCTGAGGACTCTGGCGGAACTGCCGGCGACAAGCCGGAGGAAGGCGGGGATGACGTCAAGTCATCATGGCCCTTATGTCCAGGGCTACACACGTGCTACAATGGTTGGTACAGAGTGAAGCGAGGCCGTGAGGCGGAGCAAAACGCAGAAAACCAATCGTAGTCCGGATTGGAGTCTGAAACCCGACTCCATGAAGTTGGAATCGCTAGTAATCGCACATCAGCACGGTGCGGTGAATACGTTCCCGGGCCTTGTACACACCGCCCGTCACACCATCCGAGTCGAGGATACCCAAAGTAGGTAGGCTAACCGCAAGGGGGCCGCTTCCTAAGGTATGCTTGGTAAGGGGGGTGAAGTCGTAACAAGGTAGCCGTACTGGAAAGTGCGGCTGGATCACCTCCTTTTGTAAGACAGAAGGAAAAGAAAACGAAACGGAAGTTTTGTTGAGTGTATGTGTACACACAAAGGCAGAAAGTTTTTTACAGTAAAGAAAAACGTTTCTATATTTATCTGGTCTTTCTTCTTAACTGAATTCTTATATAGATTTTGTATGGATTTGGAACAGTAGCTCAGTTGGTTAGAGCACCGCTCTGATAAGGCGGGGGTCGATAGTTCAACTCTATCCTGTTCCATAAGTTTAGCAGATTTGCTGAACAAAAAGTTCTTTGACAGTAAAAGTGAAGGGAAGAAACATGAGTTCTTTTTTTTATGAATAAGAAAAAGGGACGAGTGAAGGTAAGATAAAAAGACTGCATGAAGCGAGTGAAAACTTACAAAGCTTGACATAAATTAAAGAAAGGTAGGTGAGTAGCGAAAAAGAAGAGTGCAGGATGAAAAAGATAATATGGTCAAGCGAAATATAGGTTCATGGCGGATGCCTGTGGAGCTGTAAGGCGAAGAAGGTCGTGATAAGCTGCGAAAAGCCAGGGAGAGGAGCACATATCCTTTGACCCCTGGATCACCGAATGGAGTAATCCGGCATACGTGAGTATGTCATCTGAATATCTGAATAAAATAGGATACAGAAGTCAAACTGGGTGAAGTGAACCATCTAAGTAACCCGGGAACAGAAATCAAAAGAGATTCCCCAAGTAGCGGCGAGCGAACGGGGAGGAGCCCAAACCACTTTGAGTGGGGTTGTAGGGCTGCATGGGGATGACCCGAGAAGTAGAAAAAACCTTAACATAGCAGAAGCTTCTGGGAAGGAGCGTCAGAGAGTGTGAAAGCCACGTAAGCGAAATGGAAAGGACTTCTTGATGCAGTACCTGAGTATGGCGGGGCACGTGAAACCCTGTCAGAATCCGGGTCGACCACGATCCAAGGCTAAATACTAGACAGCTACCGATAGTGAACGAGTACCGTGAGGGAAAGGTGAAAAGAACCCCGGTGAGGGGAGTGAAATAGAACCTGAAACCATGAACTGGCAAGATGTCACGGCCCGTAAGGGTGGTGGCGTGCCTTTTGTAGAATGAACCTGCGAGTTACGGTATGTAGCGAGGTTAAGTCTTAGAAGAGACGGAGCCGGAGCGAAAGCGAGTCTGAATAGGGCGATATAAGTTACATGTCGTAGACCCGAAGCCAAGGTGATCTTATCATGGGCAGGCTGAAGGCAGGGTGAAACCTGTTGGAGGGCCGAACAGTAATCTGTTAAAAAAGGTAGTGATGACCTGTGATAAGGAGTGAAAGGCTAAACAAACCTGGAAATAGCTGGCTCTCCCCGAAATGCCTTTAGGGACAGCCTCATACAAAGCTACCGGAGGTAAAGCACTGGACGGGAATGGGGGAGTCAAATCCTACCTGACCCAATCAAACTCTGAATGCCGGTAACCAGCGTATGGGAGTGAGACTGCGGGCGCTAAGGTTCGTAGTCAAGAGGGAAACAGCCCGGACCATCGGCTAAGGTCCCGAAATTATGCTAAGTGTTAAATGAAGTGTGGATGCACAGACAGCCAGGAGGTTGGCTTAGAAGCAGCCATTCCTTAAAAGAGTGCGTAACAGCTCACTGGTCGAGCATTCATGCGCAGACAATGTAACGGGGCTAAGCATAATACCGAAGCCATGGACTCATAACATAAGTTATGATTGGTAGGGGAGCATTCCATTAACTGAAGAAGGAATACCCGAGAGGGGTTCTGGAGGAGATGGAAGAGAGAATGCAGGTATAAGTAACGAAAAGACGGGTGAGATTCCCGTCCGCCGAAAACATAAGGGTTCCAGGGTAAAGGCAATCTGCCCTGGGTAAGTCGGTCCCTAAGTCCAGGCCGAAAGGCGTAGACGATGGGAAATCGGTTTATAATCCGATACCTTCTTTAGTTTCGAGGGCAAGACGCATGAGGTGAAATCCGGCCGGAGAATGGTAGTTCCGGTCAAAGCGGTGAGCTGATGAGGTTTATAAGGAAATCTGTAAACTGAAGTAAGCCGTTACAGCGAGTGGAAAGAAAGTTGAAACGAAGCGGATGTAATCAGGGTGCCGGGAAATACTGTCTAAGGCTAGGCTAAAGAAGACCGTACCGTAAACGGACACACGTATGTGGGATGAGTAATCTAAGGCGCACGAGCGACCTCGCGTTAAGGAACTCGGCAAAATGCACACGTAACTTCGGAAGAAGTGTGGCTCTGATAGTATAATATTAAGAGCGGCAGAAAGCAGGCTCAGGCGACTGTTTATCAAAAACACAGCCATCTGCGAACCAGCAATGGGACGTATAGGTGGTGACTCCTGCCCGGTGCTGGAAGGTTAAGAGGAGCGGTTAGAAGCAATTCGAAGCTGTGAATCGAAGCCCCAGTAAACGGCGGCCGTAACTATAACGGTCCTAAGGTAGCGAAATTCCTTGGCGGGTAAGTTCCGCCCCGCACGAATGGAGTAACGATTCTGAGCACTGTCTCAACGCGAGACTCGGTGAAATTTATATGTCGGTAAAGAAGCCGACTACCCATAATTAGACGGAAAGACCCCGTGAACCTTCACCGTAACTTAACATTGGGATCTTATTTATCATGTGTAGGATAGCTGGGAGGCAAAGAAGCGTGGTCGTCAGGTTGCGCAGAGCCAATGGTGAAATACCAGTCTTGATGAATGAGATTTCTAACCCTTTCCATGAAGCTGGGAAGGGGACAATGTTAGGCGCGCGGTTTGACTGGGGCGGTCGCCTCCTAAATTGTAACGGAGGTGCGCGAAGGTCTCCTCACCCTGGTTGGGAATCAGGGCGCGAGTGTAAAGGCACAAGGAGGCTTGACTGCGAGAAAGACATTTCGAGCAGGTGCGAAAGCAGGTCTTAATGATCTGATGGTGCTGAGTGGAAAGGCCATCACTTAACGGACAAAAGGTACTCCGGGGATAACAGGCTGATTTTCCCCAAGAGTTCACATCGACGGGAAAGTTTGGCACCTCGATGTCGGCTCATCGCATCCTGGGGCTGGAGCAGGTCCCAAG
>CAVKVK010000018.1:0-31724 GCA_963659855.1 Parabacteroides distasonis
AAACGTGGACTACTGTAATTCCGCCTTTTAGTGGAAATTATAAATATCTTTTTGTCTGCACACAGTACAAGAGTGAAGACAGCGACAGTGTAAACTGCACAACTGTAACAAGAGATACAGAAACTGAATCCAGCTTGCAGGCAATTTTTAACGCAGCAACCGCACAGAGTTCAGCAAACAATGCACAAACTTCGGCAAACAATGCACAGTCGGCGGCTGACAAAGCTCAAACTTCTGCTAACAATGCACAGACTACAGCAAACACTGCCACAAACGCAAAACGTGTTATAAAGATAGAAAACCTGTATTATTTAAGCCAGATAAACGGTGAAAATAGCAGTCCAAGAGTGCCTGTTATTAACAACAACTGCCCGATAAGTGATGAAGTTCTTAAATCTGAGGGCTGGTCTACTGTTTATCCTAATTTGAAATATGATTATGACTTTGTATCTTGCGATACTGGCTCAATGTCTGCTGTTTACACCTGCCAACGTCTTACCGTAATACAAAACGGCGTTCAAAGTTATGAGTTTACAGAAATAACCAGGGACCACACGACAGAACGCTTATACGCAATGACAAACGGAAGAACAATAATCGAAGGTGGCTACATAAAAACCGACCTGCTAGACGTAAACAAGATTTTTGCCAAACAGATAAAACTCCAGAACACGCAAAACGGCGACACAACAGTTTACGGCAGTATCTACGGCGGCGAACGCTACAACGCAGACGGCACTGATAACGATACCACTAGCAAAGGCTTTTATTTAGGAGCCGACGGAACACTAAAAGCAAAAGACGGATATTTTGAGGGGGAGATTAATGCAACGAGTGGAACGTTTAATGGAACAATAAACGCAACTGGAGGTACTTTTTCTGGACTTATAAAGCAGGGAACTAACTTTTATGTTTGTACTAGAATTACTTTAAAATATAATCCAGATACTAAAGAACTGAGTGCCTATAGTTCTAATGAGGACTTTACACCTAATATAATATGGTTCGATCCTGGAAAAGTAGCTCTACAGATTCCTGGAAAATACATGAAAATGGGGATTCCAAGAGTTATTGTTCATTACTGTAGCGATAAATACGATCCGATAGAAGATGAAGATTATGACCTTTATGCCTTTGAAACTGGAAAAATAAGATATGGCGGAACAGATCCTAGATTTCAAATAAGTTGTAGAACAGGTCCTAACATTCTGGAATACTATTCAATAGGTTTTGTTAATTATCTTTCATTGTTCTTTACTGATAATAACACAGATGCCTATATAACTCCGAAGTATGCAATTTTTACACTTATAATTATATGAAAGAAAATAAAATTAAAATTTAAAAGAATCTTTCGTTATATTCATTGTATATTCCGTGTTTGCCTTTTTTGTACTAGGAAGAGTTCGTGCCATTGAGCCGTAGTAGGATAGAAAACAAAAAGAGGAGGCGGATTCTATTATATTATCTAAATTTGTTGTAAAAACTTCGCTTGCGTTTGGAGCAAGAGTAATGCTATTTGTGCGATATGAAACTTGAAGATCCTTATCAGTACCGTTTATAATAGTTGTATACATACAATTAGAAGTGTTGCTTACTTCTGCTACTTCACTATTGCTGTCATTGTTCATTTTACATCCTCCAAGAGCTATAACGACCAGTAACAACCATAGTTTTTTCATAAACATTCTCCTTTAAGATAAAGTAACTAGAGTATAAGGCAAGTCGCAAAAAATTGCAAAGCTGTGTTTTGCGAAAGAATTGCTGCGTGCTTTCAAAATACGCACAGAAAACGGAGCTTACTGATGGTTTCGACGGGCTCAACCACCGGGGGCTTGTCGTCAGAAGGGGCACGCCCATGCCCCTTTTATAATGTTTGCTGGAATTTTATAGAATTGTTGGCGGTTCGTTGTGTTTCATTTTGTTTGTGAGCGATGTAAACATTGAAACTGCGATTATTACGGCTATTGCGTCTGCGATTGGCTGGGCTAAGATTATTCCGTTCATTCCAAAGAAGTGGCTCATTATTAAAATTGCCGGTAAAAAGATAAAGCCCTGGCGGCTGACTGCCAGAATAAGCGACTGCAAACCTTTGCCCATTGCCTGGAATGTAAAGTTTAATACAAACATGATTCCAACGATTGGTGTTGAAGACATAAGAAGATAAATCATGCCTCTGCCCATGTAGATTACTGCCGGATCTTCTGAGAAGATTTTTACAATCTGGCGGGTAAAGATAAAGTAAATTCCTGTAAGAATAAAGCCCACAATTACGTTTAATAAAACTGAAAATCTTACGAATTGTTTTACGCGTTTTACG
Organism: Parabacteroides distasonis; assembly: GCA_963659855.1. Classification (GTDB taxonomy): domain Bacteria; phylum Spirochaetota; class Spirochaetia; order Treponematales; family Treponemataceae; genus Treponema_D. The sequence continues at coordinate 2,321 of CAVKVK010000018.1, forward strand.
TTTTTTGCTCCGTAGTTGTAGCCGATTAAAGGTGCAACTCCCATTCCAACTCCAAGTTGAATAAAAATTGCAAGCATATTTGCTTTTAATGCAACGCCCATTGCTGCTGTCGGAATGTCTCCAAAAACTGCAACTCCGTCAACAAAAGTTTTTATAAGTGGAATTAATTTTTCTGAAGTTACCGGAACATTATAATAAGCTGCAAGAAGATTGTTTGTAAGAATTGAACTTAAGCTCATTAAAATGTTTGTAAGACTTGCCGGGAGACCAATTTCGAGAACTCCTTTTAAAATTCCATTTGAAGTTTTAAAGAATTTCGGGTTGATTGAAAGAGTTGAATTGTTTGAAACAACGTGAATCAAATAGATGACGATTGTTACAATGTTTGCAATTACAGTTGCAATTGCGGCTCCTTTTACTCCCATTCCAAGGCAAGGAATTCCTAAAAAACTTTTAAGAATAAAAATTGGATCGAGGATGATGTTTACGACTGTGCCTGCCATCATTCCGACCATTGAATTTTTAGAAGCTCCTTCGCCACGGATAAGGTTCGTAAATGAGTTTGCAATTACGATAGTCGGGCCACCAAAGGCAATGATTGAAAGATAGTCGCGGGCAAAAACTGCTGTTGTTTCGGTTGTGCCAATCAGTTTTAGAATTGCGTTCATCTGCCAGAGAATTAAGGCTCCGCCGAGAATGCCTGTGAACAATCCTCCGTAAAAGCAGAATGACGAAATGTTTTTTACTTTTGAGTAATTTTTTTCGCCAAGTGCCCGGCTTATGAACGATGAACCGCCCATACCGAAAATATTTCCGGCTGCCATGAGAAACATAAAAATCGGAGTCGCAACGTTTACGGCTGCAAATTGACTCGGATCCCCAGTCTGACCGACAAAGAATGCGTCAACCATATTGTAAAGTACGGTTACAATCATGCTTAAAACTGTCGGTAATGCAAAGTTAAAAACGGCCTTTGGAACAGGCGCGTGTTCGAAAATGTCTATATTTTTTATCATAGTGCGTGCATTATATATGAATTCAAAAATGTGTCAATAAATGCTTAATTATAGAAGAATATGTAAATATCTGTAACTTTCTGCAATGGTTTTTTGTTTAAAAAAAGTAATTTTTTGGACTTTTTTTGTCCTGGTTATTAATTTGCTTTGTTGAGTTTATAAAACAGTTTCAAATAGCCTCTCGCCGAGGTTCTGTAAATGACCGCTACGGATGGCGGATAAGTTGAATAAGTGGGAAAATGAATTTTTTTTGTTTAATATGTCAAATAGCCGTAGCCGGGGTTCTGTCCCAAAACGCACATTGAGCTTGACTCAACCGTGCGGATTTGGGCAGGTTCCCGGTGAAAGGCTATTTGAATTTTTTACTAAAAAAATAAAACTATTACTCTACATGTCGAGTTTTTATTCAATTTATTAAAACGTTGAGCGAAGTCTATTGATTTGGTAAACTTCTAAAAATTATGAAAAAACTGATTCCTGTTGTTTTTATTATTGTTGCTGCTTTTTTAGCTTTCTTTTTAATTGCAAAAAATCTTTTTGTAAAAGACAATTCATATTCACGTGCAAAGATTGTAAAACCTGTTGTTGACTCGGATTCTGTTTCTGATTCTTCGTCGGAAAATGATTATGAAGATTATGAGCAGACTTCTTTTATTGAACTTGCGAACGACGAAACTTTGCTGAGCGTTGTAACAATGGACATTGACGGCGACGGTTATGACGATCAGATAAATATTGTAAAAACTTCGCGCAGTCCGTTTTTAGGTCTGATTGTCGGGCTTTATAATCCTTCAACTTCTGCTTACGTGAGGGCAACCTGGATTGCAACAAATATCAGCCAGATTAGAACTTTTGCCTGTACCGCTCTTGATGTAATTGGAAATCATAAAAATTCGCTTGTTTATCAGGGAATTACAGATTCCGGGCACTCAGTTTTGTGCATTTTTAATGGAAGCAAAAATAAAAAAGGCGAATTTGTTCTTACAAAAATCGGCGATTTTGAAGCCGACGGAACTATTTTTATTCAGCAGTCTGAACGTAACGAAGCTTACGAACTTAGCCAGACAAAGGCGGAGAGCTTTCCAGTCTGGGTTTATGCGGTTGATGCAGATGAAAGTTCAGCGGATAGCACAAAACTTGACCAGGTTCAGACAATGTACGACTGGAACGAAAAAGAAGGAATTTATACTCAGGTAAAACAGGTTCGTGTAAAGGGAAACAGAATTGCCGCAAAAGAACTTGCAAGAATTCAAGACGGAACAGTTGCGACTTTTGCTAATTTTCTTGACGGTTTGTGGTATAAAACTGACAATTCCGGAAAAAACGTCCGCTATATATTTTTTGATTCAAAAGCGCAGGAAATTATTTTTCATTATGGAGATTCTGAAGAAGTTTATTCCTGGCTGGATTCTAAATTAAGACGAAACGGAATGTATTTTACTTCCATAAATAAGTCGATTGAAAACCTGCAGAGACGTTTTGACATTTCGCTTGTGAATGTTGATGAAATAAGAATCCGTATTCAGGATGATGTCCGGATGATTATCAGCGAAAGCACACTTTGGGACGGAAATTATAAAAAAGTTACTTCGAAAGTTGCTGCAAAAAAAACTGATGCAGAAAACGAAAACGTAATTAAAAGCCTTGAAAAAGGTCCTGCATGGCAAACTCTTGATGGAAATTATTTGATTTTTACAAAAGATGAATATTCTGTGGAAAATGAAAATTTTACTGACAACGGGCGCTTTGTTTTGAATACGATTTCTGAAACTCAGCTGATGCAGTTTAGAAGTAATACAAATGTAAGATTTTTTAACGGATATTATTCTGCAAATTTTGCAAAAGTAAAAAAGACTGAAACCGATCGTCGTGGACGCACAAAAGAATTTATTGTTGACGATACAGATACAATAATTTTGCAGCCTGTAATTGTAAGTCCGGACGGATTCTTTGCTTCTGAAGCTCAGGGAATAACGTTAAAACGCACTGAACTGAAAAAGACAGATGAATAATTGCCCGTTTTAGTTTTTTCAGGCGCAAACGGAAGATGTTGATTTTTACAGAAGAAAATAGCCCCGGGTGAAGTGGCGCCGTAAGGCGTTGCGCAGCAATGAAACCACGCAACACGGGATGCGGGCTGTATATGTGCTCCGAATTCCTCTATTGAAATTCTACTTTTAAATCAATAAAATGGTTGAATTATGACTGCAAATGAATTACGTTCGAAGTATATCGAATTTTTTAAATCAAAAAATCACGTTGAAATTTCTGGTCAGTCTTTGATTCCGGAAAATGATCCTTCTGTTTTGTTTACAACTGCGGGAATGCATCCGCTTGTTCCATATCTGCTTGGCGAAAAACATCCTGCCGGAACTCGTCTTACTGACTATCAAAAATGTGTCCGCACTGGCGATATTGATGAAGTTGGAGATCCAAGTCATCTTACCTGTTTTGAAATGCTCGGAAACTGGTCTTTGGGCGACTATTTTAAAAAAGAATCTATCGCTTTTTCTTATGAATTTTTAACCAGCCCAAAATGGCTTGCCCTTGATCCAAGAAAACTTTCTGTAACTGTTTTTGCGGGCGACGAAAATGCTCCACGCGACGAAGAAGCTGCCCAGGCCTGGAAAGATAATGGCATGCCGGAAGACAAAATTGCTTATCTTCCTGCAGAAGACAACTGGTGGGCTGCTGGTCCTGTTGGTCCTTGTGGTCCTGATACAGAAATTTTCTATTGGGTTGGCGAAGGTTTGCCTCCAGAAGGTTCTAACAAAGGAACTGACAGTGCAAACTGGCTTGAAATCTGGAACAACGTTTTTATGCAGTTTAACCGCATTGACGAAAAAACTCTTGAACCGCTTCCAAAAAAGAATGTTGATACAGGAATGGGCCTTGAACGCACAAACTGTATTTTGCAGGGAAAAACATCTGTTTATTTGACTGAAGTATTCCAGCCAATCATTAAAAAAATTGAAGAACTTGCAGATTATACTTATGGCAGCGATGAAGAAAAAGATCGTTCAGTAAGAATTATTGCAGACCACAGCCGCGCTTCTGTATTTATTATTGGAGATCCAAAAGGTGTTTCTCCTTCTAACGTTGGCGCTGGTTATGTTTTGCGTCGTTTGATTCGCCGTGCAGTTCGCCATGGAATGAAACTTGGAATTGAAAAATCATTCCTTGCAGAAATTGCTGATGCTGTAATTGACAACTTTAAAATTGCTTATCCTGAACTTGAACAGAACGCAGCTAAAATTAAGCAGGAACTTACTGCTGAAGAAGAAAAATTCCGCCAGACTTTAAAGAAAGGTGAAGCAGAATTCCAGAAACTTCTTCCAAATTTAATGAAGAATCCAAAGAAAATTATTTCTGGAAAAGTTGCATACAATCTTTACGAAACTTACGGCTATCCTCTGGAACTTACTCAGGAACTTGGAGCAGAAAACGGCTTTACAGTTGATGTTGAAGGCTTTAAGGAAGCAGAGAAAAAACATCAGGAAGCTTCAAAAACTCTCGATGCAGGAAAAGCAAAGGGCGGTCTGGCTGAACAGTCTGACGTTGCAACAAAATATCACACTGCAACTCACCTTTTGCAGCAGGCACTTGTAGAAGTTCTTGGAGACGAGGTTGCTCAGAAAGGTTCTAACATTAACAGCGAACGCATGAGATTTGACTTTACGTTCAGTCGTCCAATGACTAAGGAAGAAATCCAGAAAGTTGAATCAATTGTAAACGAAAAAATCAAGGAAGATTTGCCGGTTACAATGGAAATTATGACACTTGACGATGCTAAAAAAGCTGGTGCCCGTGCTTTATTTGCTAATAAATATGGCGAACAGGTAAAAGTTTATACAATTGGCCGCGATCCTGAAAATGACTGGTTCTCTAAGGAAGTTTGTGGCGGACCTCATGTTCAGCACACTGCACAGATTGGCGAATTCAAAATTACAAAAGAGCAGTCTTCTTCTGCTGGCGTAAGAAGAATCCGTGCAGTTATTTCTGGCGGGCTTCCTTTGGATCCTCAATAGAGAGTAACCTGTATTCTTCTAAATTGTTATAAAATTAAGGATTTCCGTCTTTACGGAAACAAAAAAGTATTAAGGAAAGTTTATGAAACGTTTAGCACTTTGTGTATCTATGATTTTAATGACTTGCAGTGCAATTTTTGCTCAGGCAGATCTTCAGCCGTTGGCAACAATAAAACTCAACAAGTCTGAAACAATCACTTTAAAGCAGCTTAAAAACCGGGTTGAAGTATACGGAAAGCAGAATGGAATTTCATCTTTTACTGTAGAACAGAAAAAAGAAATTCTTAATGCAATGATTGACGAAAAACTCGTTGTTCAGGCAGCTACAAAAGCAGGACTTGTTCTTACAGATACTCAGGTGAATCAGTATTTTATGCAGAACGTAAGTCAGCAGCTTGGAAGAAATGTTACAGAAGCTGAATTTGAAGAAATCGTAAAACAGCAGACTGGTCAGTCGCTTGATGAATATATGAAGTCAACAACTGGAATGGGACTTGAAGAATACAAGGCTTATTTAAAGAATCAGCTGATTGCTCAGCAGTATGTTCTTCAGCAGAAACAGTCAGAAATTCAAAGTGCAGCTCCAAGCGATGAAGAAATCCGTGCTTTTTATGAATTGAATAAGGCAAGTTTTGTTCAGGCTGATATGCTTAAGCTTTTCCTTGTAATTTTTCCAAAAGGTGACAATACAGAAAGCGTAAAAGACAAGGCTCAAAAACTTTTGACAGATTTTACAAGTAAAAAAGTAACTTCTGACAAGATTAAAAATGACGCTGCTAATTCAAAAGATTATCAGGGCGGTGATCTTTTTATCAGTAAGACTGCTCAACATGCTCAGCAGCTTGGCGTTACTTACAATGAACTTTTGGAATTGTTCAGCAAAGATATTGGATATATTTCTACTCTTACAGAAACAAAAACAGACTTTCAGTTTTATTCAATCCGTGGAAAATATCCTGCAAAAATGCTTGGTTTGAGTGATCTTGTTCAACCAGAAACAACAATTACTGTTTACGACTATATTAAGTCGAACCTTACTCAGCAGAAACAGAGTCAGGCAATGATTGCTGCTGTTCAGGCTGTTACAAAAGAACTTAATACTCCAGAAAACGTTGTTCTTAAAAAAGAAGGACAGGCTCTCGACAAATTGCTTAACTGGAAATAAGGAATATAAAAGTGTCTAGAACTAATGGAAGAATTCTTGCATTCCAGGGATTGTATTCCTGGGATGTCGGCGGAATGACAAAAGATGAAGTTTTAACTTTGTCATGGCCAAAAGATGAAAACGAAGAGATTGCCAGCGCAAACGAAGAAGTTGATATGGAAACAGCAACTTTTGCAAGAATCTTGATTGCCGGAACAATTGATAACCAGTCTAAAATTGATGAACTTATAAAAGAAAATCTTAAGGGCTGGGACTTTGACCGTGTAAACAAGGTTACGCTTGCAATTTTGAGAATGAGCGTTTATTCACTGCTTTTTCAGAAAGATGTTGAAAGTGCAATTGTAATTGATGAAGCAATTGGAATTGCAAAAAAATATGGTCAGGACGAAGCATTTAAATTTGTAAATGGAGTTCTGGATAAAATCAGCAAAAAAATTCAATCTGCATAATTGCAGACTTTGCTTTTGCGTATGAAAAAAAACTGGAAACTTTTCTCCAGAAATAATATTCCGGCGGTAATTTGTTTATTTGCCGGAATTTTTCTTTTTTCTTGTTCACAAAATTCTATCGACAGTAATTTTACGGCTTCTTTAGAATTAACAGATTCTTATATCCGCCTTGGACAGACTGCGGATGCTCTAAAAACCTTAAAAAAAGCTTCAAAATCTGCTTATAGCGCATATGCCCGCCTTGGAATTTTTAAAAGATACGAGCAGCTTGGCGAAACAACTCTTGCCGCAAAAACTCTTGAAAACGCATTAAAAAAAATTCCTGACAGTCTGGAATTAAAGGCTGTTTATTCTCAGTTTTTAATAAAAAATGGCCGGCTTGAAGAAGCGCTTGCTGTCAGTTCCGTTCTTGCTGGAACAAAATATGGTTCAATTTATTCGTATTGTGTTTTAAATTCAAAAGACAAAGAAAAGCTTTTAGAAAATTCACTTTTTAAAATTTACAATGACTGTTACGAATCAACTAAAAATGAGCAGTGGCTGTTAAAATCGGCAATTCCGTATTTAAAAAAAGGTGACTACGAGCAGGCTGCCAGTTTACAAAAGAATTTTGAAACTAAAAATGCTTTGTTTTGGGCTAAAGTTCAGTTTGATGCCGGAAATTATGATTTGTGCATTCAAAATCTGGAAAATGCTGAAGAAACTAAAATTGACGAAAATTTAATTCCACTTGCAAGCGATGCTTTTTATCTTTTGGGCGATTACGATTCTGCAGAAAAAGAACGGGAAAAACTTTTAACTGCAAATGCTGATGTTCAGAACTTTGCTTTAACTTATGTAAACAGCGCAATCTGGGCATATAACGCAAAACAGTATGCGCGTTCTTACGATTTGCTGATGCGCGTTATTATGAACGATTGCGAAAATATTCCGTCGCTTTTAACATACGGCAAATTTGCCAGGGAAGATGCCCAAGATTCTGAAACCGATTTTTTTGAACGCGAATTAAGAAAAACGACTTTGCGCACTTATTCAATGCAGCAAAAAGATGAACGTCCGAAATTTTTAATTGATGATGCAATTTTCAGGATTGAAGAACTTATAAAAAAGCAAAAACAAGATAAAAATGCAGTTGATGATCTTTTAGTTGAACGGCTTGCTCTCTGGCTGTCTAAAATGTCGAATGCTGTGCAGAATAAAAAAGAAGCAGAAATCTGGAAAACTCTTGAAAATAACGAAACTGCTGATTCGCTTTATCCGCCAGAACTTGTTAATTTTGCGGTTTGTTCATTTTTGAATTTTGGAAAAGAAAAAGAAGCGCGGGAACTTTTTGAAAAATATCTTGACTGTCATTACAAATTAAAAGAAAAGACCGAAAAAAATGAAGACGTTGTTTATGATGTTTTTGGTGGCGAAAAACGATATTCAGCGCCGGAAGTTCCTGACTTTGTAGTAAAAGCTGCTTTTGGCGACCGGGCCAGCGAATATGCGCCGACAATGGAATTGTGGGAAGTTGAAATGGCTGCGTATTTTTCGTTGATTGACGAAAACTTTAATGCAGGAAAACGTTTGTATGAATATGCGCTTTTTGAAACTGGCGGCGTAAAAAAGCAGCAAAACAATGAACAGATTACGGCTTTTAACAGAATGTGCAATGTAAGTTCTGCGGTAAATCTGGCGTCGGTTTATGCAGGAACTGGTGAATTAAATAAAGCTTTGAGTTTGTACGGACTTGCAAGTGGAAGAACAAGAAACAAGAAATTAAAGTCAAAGATTTTGTACAGAACCGCTTTGGTGCAGGCTGACATGCAGAATAAAGATGGGGCGATTCTTTCGCTGGAATATGCTGTAAGTTTAGATCCGATGAATGCCGAAGCAAGATTATTAGAAAAGAAATTAAAGAATTAGAAGGAACTTTTTATGAGATTCCAGACCTTAATGGAAAGGAATCTCATTTTTTTTATGTTGCGTTTGTCTTTTATGACAAAAATAATGCAATAATTATTCTACAACTGCGATGATGTCTGAGTTTTTAACGATCAAATAATCTTCGCCGTCCATTTTTACCTGAACGCCAGAATATTTATCGTACATTACGCGATCACCAACTTTTACAGTGATTTTTTCTTTTTCTGTTCCTGGACCAACTGCTTCTACGGTTGCAGTCTGTGTTTTTTCCTGGGCAGAATCTGGAAGAATGATTCCTGATTTAGTTGTTGATTCTGCTTTTTCTTCCTTAAGAAGAACTCTGTCTGCAAGTGGTTTTAATTTCATATATGACCTCCAAAATTTTGCGATAAAATGAAAGACTTTGCCTGATAAAGAAAAGCCCTTTTTTAGTATCTTTAATTTTAAATATATAAATTTTGATTCTTAATCGTCAACAAAAATTTTTATTAAATAGAGAAGTGGCGAATCCTTAAAAAAGATGTCAAATAGCCTCTCGCCGAGAACCTGCCCCAAGCCGCACGGTTGAGACAAGCTCAATGTGCGTTTGTGTCAGAACCTCGGCTACGGCTATTTGAAATAGTTTTATAAATTCAACACAAAACTGAATAAACTACTAGAAAAAATTCAAATATCCTCTCACCGGGAACCTGCCCCCAATCCTCATGCTTCACTTTGTTCAGAATGAGTTTGTGGTCAGAACCCCGGCTACGGATATTTGACAATTATTTTAAGGATTCGTCATTCGGCTATTTAAAATGAATGTGTCAAAATGATACAAATGGCTTTGTTTACTATAATTGTGGGTCAAAACGATACAGTTTTATTGCGCCCCAGGGCCGTAAGGGGCCTTTGGCCGTCCGCAGGACCGAGGGTTACCGAGCCTGAAGGCACTGGAAAGCCTGTAAAATGCTGGTTGTAAGGTCAAAATACATTGATTTTGTCGAAAAAATGTGGCGTCAAAGGAAAATAAAAAATATAAAAAGTTGGCACGGAACTTGCTATTAAATTAGTGAAAATCTTTTACAACAAGGGGCGTTTATATGACAAACGATGATGAAATTTTGGGAATGTATCTTAACGAAATCAATAAAATCCCGTTGCTCGATCATGATGAAGAAACTAAGCTTGCAGTAAAAGCTCGCGAAGGCGATAAGGCTGCCAAAGATAAAATTGTAAAGGCGAATCTTAGATTTGTTGTAAATGTTGCAAAAAAATATCAGAACCACGGACTTGAACTTTCTGATTTAATCAGCGAAGGAAATATTGGTCTTTTGACTGCAATTGAAAAATTTGATGTTACAAAAGGTTATCATTTTATTTCGTATGCTGTCTGGTGGATCAGACAGTCAATTATGAAAGCAATTTGCGAAAAAGGTCGTTCAATTCGTTTGCCAATGAACCGTGTAAATGAACTTGTTCAGATTGAAAAAGCTAAAAAGACTGTTCACGGAAATAAATCTGAAGAGCAGGAAATTGAAGCTGTTGCACGCATGCTTGGAATGGAAAAAAATCACGTAAGAGAAATGCTTAATATCAGTCGCGAAATGGTTAGTCTTGACGCTCAGATTGAAGGAGCCGAAGGCGACGGCGGAACTGTCGGCGACTTTGTAAAAGATGAAAAATATTCAAATGTAGACGAAAAAGTTATGAACGAAAGTTTGCAGACTGAATTGAATAAAGCTTTGGGAACTTTAAAACCAGCTGAAGAAAAAGTTTTGCGCTTACGTTATGGTCTTGGAGGAAACAAACCAATGTCGCTTGCTCAGGTTGGTGAACATTGCAATCTTACAAAAGAAAGAATCCGTCAGATTGAAAAAACTGCAATCGTAAGAATGCAGCATCCTGTTCGTGCAAGAAGACTTGAAAGCTTTGTAGCTTAATTTGTTTTATCGTAGAGTGCCTGCTCGTAGCTGAAAGCATCGGCGCGGGCAGCGTTCATTATCTGCTGATCTTTAAAGAGATCGGCGAGTGCGAATGTAAGTTCGCCACTTTGTGCAGTTCCTGTAATTTCTCCAGGGCCACGAAGTTTTAAATCTTCTTCTGCAATTTTAAATCCGTCTGTTGTCTGGCGGATTGCCTTCATTCTTGCAATTCCATTTTCTGTAATATTTTTTGAATAAATTAAAAAACAATAAGACTGTTCACTGCCACGTCCAACACGACCGCGCAACTGATGCAGGGCGGCAAGTCCGAATCGATCGGCCTGTTCAATTACCATGCAGCTTGCATTTGGAACGTTTACACCGACTTCTACAACTGTTGTTGCAACGAGAACGTTTATTTTTCCTGTCTTAAAATCTTCGAGAATGCGGTTCTGCTCTTCTTCTTCAATTTTTCCATGAATCAAGGCACAACGATATTCCGGGTAAACCTGAGTCTGCAAAAAATTGAATGCATCCTGGGCTGCCTTTAAAGATTCTTTTTCTTTGTGGAAAAAGCTTTCGTCGTCTGTGTTTTCGTCTGCAGAAAGCTCTGTTCCGATTGCCGGGTAAACAAAATATGCCTGATGTCCTTTTTTTAGTTCTGTGCGGACTGCTTCGTAGGCGTTTTTTTCGTTGCCGGCCTTTGTAAGATAAGTTTGAATCGGTTTTCTTCCCTGCGGCATTGTATGAATCGTTAAAATGTCGAGATCGCCGAATGCGGTCAGGGCGAGTGTCTGAGGAATTGGAGTTGCGCTCATCATTAAAAGATTGGGCTCTTTTAATTTTGGCTGCGTTCCGTTGCGGCCTTTGTCGATTATTGCAGAGCGCTGCATTACGCCAAATCTGTGCTGTTCGTCGATTATTGCCAGGGCAAGGTCTTTGTACTGAACATTTTTAGAAAAAAGTGCGTGCGTTCCGATTACGAGGTTTACTGTTCCGTCTTTTAATGCCTGTAAAAGCTGGAGCCGGCCTTTTGAATTGATGTTTCCTGTAAGGTAGGCAACGTTTACGTTTAGTGCCTGTAAATCGCCTGCTGCGTTTTCTGCGTGCTGGCGTGCAAGAATTTCTGTTGGTGCCATAAAGGCAACCTGGCTTCCCCAGTCGATTACCCGCAAGGCTATAAAAAACGAAACAAGAGTTTTTCCACTTCCAACGTCGCCCTGTAAAAGTGTGCGCATAGAAAATGCACGGGTTGAATTTGTCGTAGAACTGCTGTCGTTGTTTTTTGCTGCATTTTTGTAGCTTTTGTCTATGTCTAAATTCATCTGGAGAATTACTTTTTTCTGGTCGTAAGTTGGTTCAAAATTCAATCTTGAAAGATATTGTTTTTGTCGTGGAGAAAGGCTTGAATTAAATTCTTCTGTTAAATCCTGTTGAGATTTTTCCTGACCTGAGTTCTGGTTTTGTAAGCTGATTGAATCAAAATTCAAAACTGGAAGTTTTCCGCAGTGTTCGAGTGACTGCCGTGCAATTGCGCATTGGAAAAAAAAGAATTCTTCGTAGACAATTGTTTTTCTTGCAAGTGAAAATTCTTCAAAAGAAGAAGGTGAATGAATTGATTTTATTGCGTCGCGCTTGTGCAAAAGTTTATGGCTTGTGATTAAATATTCGCTTAAGTCGTCTTCGATTCCGAATGCAAACTGACTTATTGCTGCATTTACAGCCTTGCGAACTGTTTTTTGGCTTAGACCTTCTGTTAAATGATAAACCGGAAAAATTTTGCTGTCTGGCGGAAGTGCGTTTTTAAAATCTTCTAAAGAGCCGGTGTCTGCAATTTTTTCTGCTTCAAAAGAAGAAGATTGAAGATTGTTGTATTTTACTTCAAAGTGTCCGGTAACGCTGATTATTGAATCTGGCGGAAAAGACTTTTCTAAAAACGGTCGGTTAAAGGCAATAAGCTGCGCGTTTGCAGTTCCGTCGGTTATTAAGATTTTTAAGGTTTTCATTCTTCCGTAGCCAAACCATTCGTGGCCGGTTACTTTTGCAATTGTGTGGGCTTTTGAAAAATTCAAACTTTCGTTTAAACTTATTTTTTTTGTGCGGTCATCGTAGGTGCGCGGATAAAATTGAAGAAGATCTGCGACTGTAAAAATGTTTAATGTGGCAAATGCAGAGGCTGTTTTTGTTCCAATTCCTGGAAGCGAAGAAATTGAATTTTTTATTTCAGAAAGTTTCATTTTTTGCTCCAGGAATTTTTTTTTAGAACGGAAGCCGAAGTACAAGGTTACAGAGAATCTGCACTAAAATTTTTGCAACCTGAACAGAAACAATTAAAAATACGATAGAAATAATTAAGGCTGTTGTAAACGAAATGATTTTTTTTACAAAAATTTTTGATATTTTAAATATTACTGGCGAAATCAAATTGTCGACAGAGTCCCAGAGCGGGCTGTAAGAGCGGTAGGAAGAACCTTTTGCCATAAGACGCATTATTGCAAAAGCAGCAAGACGGATAATTAAAATAACGACGATAAAGTTTACGATTGAAGAAACCAGCGACCAGATAAGGCTTATAAAAACAGCTAAAAAATAGCCGACTGTAAGTGTTTGCTGAAGGCTCAAACTGGAAAGAATTGTTGAAAGCCCAAAAAGAACACAAAGCGCTACTGCCGGAGAAAAATCGAGACCGCGGAAATTTAAAAAGCGCAGTTTTCTAAAAATGTTTAAATACGGATCGCAGACAGCAGATAAAAATCTTCCGAACTGCGAATAATTTACTTTTGGAAACCAGGTTAAAAATATTCTGACAAAGCAGATAAAAGAATAAATGCTTACAATCGAAGATAAATATTTAAAAATTTGAGACATTTAATTCCTCCAGATAAAAAGTCATAAACAGTTTTGTGCTCACAATTTTTCTGCTAAAAAGCCCAGGCGTCTTTTACAAAAGGTTGAATTTTTAACGCTTCGATAAAATCACTTGTTCCTGGAACAGAAAGCTGAGTGTTTGCCTTAATAATATAAGATTTTTCTCCTGCATTCATATGAAAATATACTGAACATCCTCCGGATTTTCCAAGTAAAAATTCTTTTAAATTGAATATTTGTGATTCTTCTTTTAATCCGTCTTCCAGTTGAATGTGAACTTCCTGAATTGCACGGTTTTTTAGAATTTCTGGATCTTCTAAAGATTCAACTAAAAAAGAAGGTTCTTCTCTGTCGGGGCTTGAATCGAGTCTTCCGCGGAATGCAAATACTTTTTCAACTTCAATTTTAGAAGAAATCTGTTCCCAGATTTTAGGAAAGAATGTAAGGTCGATTGTGCCAGAATAATCCTGCAATTTTGCGAAAGCCATTGTTGTCTGTTTTTTTGTAACGATGGAACGCAATTCTGTAATCATTCCAATTGTTGTGTATTCTTTTTCTGTATTTTTTAGCTGCCATGGTTTTGCCCCGGAAGCAACTGCTGCAGCGTGAATGCTTTTTGCAGTTTTTGATTCTCGGGCAATGTTTAATGAATTAAGAGTTGCTTTTTCGCAGGCTTTTTTGTAGTCATCGAGAGGATGACCGGAAACATAACAACCGATTAATTCTTTTTCCATATTCAATTTTTCCATTTTGGAAGAATCTGGAATTTCGTCAAATTTGTAGTCAGCAAATTCCTGAATGCCCGTGTTTTCGAACAGACTGATTTGTCCGTCATTGCCACCAGAAACTTTTTTTTCTGTGTAAGTCCAGGCTTTGTCTAAATTTGCAATTAAAGTCGGGCGATTCTGGTCAAGGTTGTCGAATCCTCCGCACTTGATTAAAACTTCAATTGCCTTTTTATTGATTGCAAGTTTTTCACCTTTTTTCTGACCAGTTTCTTCATCAAAAATGTCTTCTTTTACCATTATCATGCGTTCAAGAAAATCCATAAATGATTTAAATGGTCCGTTTTGGGTTCTCTCGCGAACAATTGCATTTGCGGCGGAAGTTCCCATTCCTTTTATTCCGCGGAAACCAAAAACAATGTGTCCGTCTACAACGTCAAAATTTGCGTCGGAACGATTTACGTCTGGCGGATCAACTGGAATTCCCATGCGTCTGGCTTCTGCAATGTAAACCGGAAGTCCGTCTGTAGAAGTAATTTCGTTTGTAAGATTTGCTGCCATAAATTCTGCCGGACGATTCGCCTTGAGCCAGCCCGTTCTGTATGCAAGAACCGAATACGCTGCAGCGTGAGATTTATTAAAACCGTATCCTGCAAACGGAATCATAATTTCGAAGATTTCGTCAGCGTGTTCTTTTGTAAATCCCTGTTTTATTGCGCCTTCTTCAAATTCAACTTTTTTGCCCATCATTACTTCCGGCTTTTTCTTTCCCATGGCACGACGAAGCATGTCGGCTCCACCAAGCGAAAATCCTGCAATTTTTTGAGAAACCTGCATAATCTGTTCCTGGTAAACCATAACGCCGTAGGTTTCTTTTAGAATTGGTTCGAGGCAAGGGTCAGGATAATGAATTGTTTCCGGCTTCCATTTTCCGTCAATGTAATTTGGAATAAAATCCATTGGGCCTGGACGATAAAGTGCGTTTAACGCTACAAGGTCTTCAATTTTTTCCGGCTGAAACTGCCGCAGAATTTTTTGCATTCCAGGAGATTCAAACTGAAAGACGGCAACCGAGTCTCCGCGGCAGAAAAGTTCAAATGTTTTTTTGTCTGTTTCGCTTACGTTTGCGCAGATGAATTTTTCTTCGCCTTCTTTTCTGTGCTTGTTGATAATATCTTCTGCGTAGCGGATCAGCGAAAGTGTTTTTAATCCGAGGTAGTCAAATTTTACAAGGCCGCACGGTTCAATAATGTCCATTGTATATTGAACGCCAACTTCTCCGGTTTTTGAATCTTTAAATACTGGAGCCCAGTTTGGCAGGGCTGTTAAACCAATTACCATTCCTGAAGCATGCAAACCTGTGTTTCTTTTACAGCCTTCAAGCTTTAATGCAAGGTCAAAAAGTTTTTCGTAGCGAGGATCATGCCTGAACTCTGCAAGTTGTCCGCCGTCTGGAAATTTTTCTGTCGGAGGTTCAAAACAATTTTTTAATTTTGCCTTTAAGTTTTCCGAAACTTTTGATTTAAGCATGTTTACTTCGGAAAGTGGAATTCCTAATGTACGGCCAACGTCGGCAATACAGTTTTTTGGTTTTAATGTACCAAAGGTAACAATGTGTCCTACCTGAGGATCGCCGTAAAGGTCTCGGGTGTGCTGAATAATGTCCTGGCGATAGTCGAAATCCATATCAACGTCAAAATCCGGCATGGAAACACGTTCAGGATTTAAAAACCGTTCAAAAATAAGTTTGTAGCGGAAAGGGTCAATGTCTGTAATTCCAAGACAGTAGGCAACAAGGCTTCCTGCACCAGAACCACGTCCAGGCCCAATCGGAATATAAGGTTTTTCGCGGTTGTTTACGTTGTCCCAGGTTGATTTTGACCAGTTGATAAATTCCCAGACGATTAAAAAATATCCGGAAAATCCCATCTTAAAGATAATTCCAAGTTCGTATTCGGCGCGTTGTCGTATTTTTGGAGTAATTTGCGGATAGCGTTTTCTTAAGCCTTTTTCTACAAGGTGGCGCACATAGTCGTCCTGGTTAGAAACGTAATCTTCTCCATGCGTCTGGAATTCTTTTGGAAGTTCAAAACGTGGCAGACATTCTTTTAATTCCTGGGTTTTGTACTGCTTAATCGTAAGATTGCACATGTTTGCAATCTTTATTGTGTTTTCGTATGCGTCAGGACATTCAGGGAACAAAAGCCTCATTTCCTGTTCGGTTTTAAAATACCATTCGTGGCGGTCGCCCCCCATTGTCTGGTGAGGTTCTGTCATATTTTTCTTAAAACCAATGCAGCGTAAGCAATCCTGAGCTTCCCAGTCTTCTTTTTCGATATAGTGAATGTCGTTTGTTACAACGAGCGGAATGTCGAGTTTACGCGCTAATGCGATTAACTTTTTATTTACGGTTTTTTGATCTTCTAGTCCGTGATCCTGCAATTCAATGTAATAATGGTCTGGGCCAAAAAGATTTTTATATTTGAGGGCGAATTCTTCTGCTTCGGCATCTTTGCCTGCTAACAGAAGCTGAGGCAATTCACCTGCAATACAGGCTGAACAGCAGATTAAGCCTTCGTGATATTTTTCCAGTAATTCAAAATCGATTCGTGGTTTACCGTAATAAAGACCTTCCTGATACGCAATGGAAGAAAGCCAGCTCATGTTTTCGTAACCTTTTTGGTTTTCGCACAACAAAATTAAATGAAAATAGTGAGCCTGTCTGTCGCCGTCTTCGCCTTTGTGGGAATAAGGAACGTCGTTTTTTTCTAAGTGGCTTCCAAAAGCAACGTAAAATTCTTCGCCGACAATCGGATTAATTCCATTTATGTGGCAGAGTTTTTCAAAATTGAGCGCCCCGAACATATTGCCGTGGTCTGTAAGGGCAAGGGCGGGCATATTGAGTTTTTTTGCTTTGGCAACAAGATCGTCAAGCTTTGCACAACTGTCAAGAAGTGAATAATCCGAGTGAACATGAAGATGAACAAATCCTGCAACTGGAGTGCCTTCCGGGGCCGGGTCAAAAACGTGGTAATCTGCCATAAAAACCTCTTAAAAAGTGAATGATTTTACCACAAAAAAACGACAGTTTTAATAAGAGAGCAAAAGTTTTATTTTTATTTCTGGAGGCTTTTTTTCTTTAAAAAATCAACAGCACTCAAGCCTGCAACAGCTCCTTCGTAAACAGCCTTGCTTACCTGCAAAAGTCCGCCAGTAGCGTTTCCGCAGGCAAAAATGCCTGGAACGCTGGTCTGCATTTTTTCGTCAGTTTTAATGCTGTCGCCGTTTAATAAAATTCCAATTTTTTTGGCAAAATTGCAGGCGCCGGCTTCTCCTAAAGCAATAAATATTCCGTCGGTTTGCAGTTCGCTGCCGTTGCTAAAAACAACGGCACTTACTTTGCCCTGTTCATTGGATTTTATGTCTGTAATTTTGCGTTCGTCAATTTTGAATGAACCGTTTGTTAAGTTTTTTAATATTTGTGAGTCTTCGCCATTTGTTAAAATTGTCAGTGAAGAAACAACGTTTTTAAGGTCTTCGGCTTCGCTCAAAGCAAATTGACCGTTTCCGATTACGACAACATTTTTTTTGCGATAAAAAAAAGCATCGCAGATTGCACAGTAACTTACGCCTTTGCCTTCAAAGTCGGCAATGTTTTTTATTGGCGGGCGCAGTTTTTTGTTGCCGGTTGCAAAAATTAAAGAAGCTGAATTATAAACGTTATCCTTTGTTACAACGTTAAAACTTAAGTTGTCTGCAATGCTTACATTTGTAACTTCTGATTTTACAACTGCTGCTCCAATGTTCTGGGCCTGTTCAATGCCGTTTTCGTATAATTGTGCGCCTGAAATTCCTGCTGGAAATCCATAATAGTTTTCTATTTTGTGCGCCTTTTCGAGCGCGAGCGCTCCATTGTGAATAATTAAAACTTTAAAACCTGCGCGGACTGCGTACAAAGCTGCAGAAACACCAGCCGGGCCTCCGCCAATAATTGTTAAATCAAAAACATTCATTTGCGCTAAGTTTAACAGTTTTTATAAAAATATTTCAAATAGAATGAATGTCGAGACTGAAAATGTTTTGTGAGCCCTGCCAGCTAGCCCCGGTTGTAGCGGCGCCGAAGGCGTTTGTTGTGAAGGTTGAAGCTTTGCGAAACCTTTACAACAAATGGAGCGCAGGCGGAACCGCGAAAGACGGGACGAGACAAAAATTTGCGCTCAAGAAAATTCTTAAAAAGAAGGTTCCATTTATAAAAAACGGAATTTTTAGTATATTTTTTTTATGATTGATTTACATTCTCATTCTTCTGCTTCTGACGGACTTTTATCTCCTGCTGATTCTGCCCGCTATGCTGCGCAAAAAGGGCTTACAACCTGGGCTTTAACTGACCACGACACTGTTGACGGCTTAAAAGACGCTGCAAAGGTTTGTCTCGAAACTGGCGTAAATTTTGTTCCTGGAATCGAAATTACAATTGCCTGGCCAACTGGAGAATTTCACCTGCTTGGGCTTGGACTTAGAAAAAAAAGTGAAGAATTAAAGAATGTTATTGAATACGTTACTCACGAACGACACGAAAGAAACCAGCAGATTGTAAAAAAAATGAACGAAGACGGTTACAACTTTACCCTCGAACAGATTGAATCTTCGTCTGCTGCAAGCCAGATCGGGCGGCCGCATTTTGCGGATTTTTTAGTTCAGCAGGGAATTGTGCGTAACAGACAGGAAGCTTTTGACAGATTTTTTGCTCACGGGCAAAAGTGGTACGCTTCGCATAATGGCGAAAACCTGGAAACAGCGGTTGAAGCAATTAAAACTTCGGGCGGAGTGCCGGTTCTGGCGCATCCAATGTCGCTTTATGTTGGAATGGCAAATCTGGAAGAAGTAATTACTTCGATCCGTAACTCTGGCGTAGAAGGTCTGGAAGCTTATCATCCGGGAGCAAGGCGTTCTCAATGCTATCGTCTTAACGAAATTGCAAAAAAACTCGGAATGTTTGTTACTGCCGGGAGCGATTTTCACGGAAAAGGTGTGCGTGCTGACCGTCATCTGGGGCGGACTGTCGGCGATAAAAAAATCGAAGAGCGTTTTTGGGACGAGGAACTAAAGCCGGCTCTTGGCGGTGATTTTGATTTTAAAAACACTGACTGGGTTTTGTAGCAAAGTTTAGTTTATTTTTTTTTTGAGCGCATTTTTTTGTTCGCGTCGGGCTATCCACGGTTCCGCGCAGGTGCGCTACATTGCTGCGCAACGCCTTTGGCGCCGTTCCTGGCCCGGCTAAGTTTGTCCGACAGTAAAAAAACTTTTTTTTCGCGATTTTTTTATTTTTTTTTCAAAATTTTTTGTCAAATTTTCATATTCAGCGCCATTTATATTATGAGGTTCAATATGAAAATTTTTTCTTTTTCGCCATTTGGTTACGAAGGTTCCATTGTTGCTGTAGAAGTTGATCTCAGACGCGGAATTCCTGCTGTGGACATTGTCGGGCTTGCTGACGGGGCAGTAAAGGAAAGCAGAGAACGCATGCGCTCTGCCATAAGAAATTCTGGGTTTGAGTTTCCGCTTGAACGGGTTTTAATCAGTCTTTCTCCTGCTGATTTAAAAAAAGAAGGGGCGGGGTTTGACCTTGCTTTAGCTCTTTCCGTTCTCGATGAACAAAAAATGTCGGAATCTCAATCATCTGCTGCACAAGCTACAGACGATTCCCAGACAAAAATTCTTGTCATGGGAGAACTTGAACTTTCGGGGCAGCTTAGACCTGTTCGCGGAGTTCACGCTGCTGTTACTACTGCAAAGCTTGCCGGAATCAGCTATTGCATTGTAAGTGCGCAAAATGGCCGCGAGGCCCGCGAAGTTGCAGGAATAAAAGTTTTTGCGGCAGAAAATCTTGCACAGGCTTTTTACGCTCTTTACAACCTGCACGAATTTAGCGAAGGGCTTGCCACAAACGACGAACAGGGAATGCCAGAAGGAAGTGTGCGCATAAATGGAGTTCTTTTTCCTCCAGTTGCCCAGGATCTGGAAATGGGAGACGTAAAAGGACAGAAAAAACTTGTGCGTGCTTTGCAGATTGCGGCAGCCGGCGGACACAATCTTTTAGCTTTTGGACCTCCCGGTTGCGGAAAGACTCTTGCATTGCAAAGATTTTCGTCGCTTTTGCCGCTTTTAAGTATAGAAGATTCGCAGAGCGTAACGAGAATCCACAGCCTTGCAGGGCTTTTGCGTCCGGACACGCCGCTTATGCGTCAGGGAGATTTTAGAATGCCGCATCAGACAGCTTCAATCGAAGGCATTTGTGGCGGTGGCATTAACTGCCGTCCCGGTGAAATTTCTCTTGCTCATAATGGCGTTCTTTTTTTAGACGAAGCGGCAGAGTTTCGTACGAGTGTTTTGCAGATGCTCAGAGTTCCTTTAGAAACCGGTTCAATAACTTTGAGCAGGGCAGGGCGCAGTACAGTTTACCCGGCGCAATTTCAGCTTTTAATGGCAACAAATCCCTGTCCATGCGGAAACTTTGGCGTTAGTGGAAAAATCTGTCTTTGCAGTGCGCGTTCAATCGAAATGTACTGGCGAAAATTCAGTGGTCCTCTTTTAGACAGAATTGATTTACGTGTGAGCGTTGCAAATTCAAAAGACGAAGATTCTCCAGGCCTTACAAGCAGTTTTCTGCGAAATGGAATTGCCAGTGCAATAAATGCTCAAAGGGTGCGGAAAATAACAAATTCAAGATTAAGCCCTCAGAACATTTTAGACTTCTGTAAACTAGACGAAGAATCTCAAACTTTTTTAGAAAAAGCATTTGTAAAAAACAATCTGTCGCATCGTGGATATTGCGGAGTTTTAAAAGTAGCCCGCACAATTGCGGATTTAGACGACAGAAAAAACATTGGCTTAAAGGACGTGCAGGAAGCGTTGTCGTTTAGGGCTGATTGTGGGCCTTTAGAAAGCCTTACAAACTGCAATTAAAGAAAAAGTCTCAGAGAAAAAAAAAGGAACCAGCATTTTTACTGATTCCTTTTTACCGGAGAAGGGGCTTGAACCCTTACACAATTGCTTGCAAAAGATTTTGAGTCTTTCGTGTCTACCGTTCCACCACTCCGGCAAACGTGGATTAGAGTATATCAAAAAAGAATAAGTTTTGACAAGTCAAACAAAAATTATTTTAATCATTTATCAAAAAGTTGAATTTCAGTCTATAATCTCAACTTTAGAGGTTTTCTTAAATTGAATATAAACGACTATACCGGACAGACTCCAGAAAAAGTACTTAAAGAAGTTTTTGGTTATGATTCATTCAGGCATTTGCAGAAAGATATAATTTCTAACGTTCTTGCTGGTAAAGACACTCTTGCAATTATGCCGACTGGTGGCGGAAAATCGTTGTGTTATCAGATTCCTGCTTTGATTTTTGACGGAATTACGGTTGTTGTTTCTCCTTTAATTTCTTTAATGCAGGATCAGGTGGACAGCCTTATTGCAAACGGAGTAAACGCTGTTTTTTTAAACAGCACACTTGAATGGGAAAATTATCTTGAATCTATGAATTCAATTCGTCGTGGAGAAACTAAAATTCTTTATGTTTCTCCAGAAGGATTAAATTCTTCAAAAGTTCAGGAATTGCTGCATGACATTCGCATAAAGGTAAGTTGTATTACAATTGACGAAGCTCATTGTGTTTCGGAGTGGGGGCACGATTTTAGACCGGAATTTTTAGAAATTGTCAGTGTCCGCCGGCAGTTTCCTGATGCGGTTTGTCTTGCGCTTACGGCAACGGCAACAGCTCAGGTTCGAAGCGACATTATCGAAAATCTTGGATTAAAAAATCCAGATGTTTTAATTTCGAGTTTTGACAGGCCAAATATCTTTTTGTCCGTAAAAGCAAAAAATGATCCTGTAAGCCAGGTTGTAGACTGTATTCGCCGGCATTGGGACGAAAGTGGAATTATTTATTGTTTTAGCCGCAAACAGGTAGACAATCTTACACAGACTCTGCTTGATCTTGGTTATTCAGCACTTAACTATCATGCAGGCTTGAGCGATGAAGAAAGAAAAAATCATCAGAATCAGTTTATTCGCGACCAGGTTCAGATAATGGTTGCAACACTTGCCTTTGGAATGGGAATTGATAAGCCGAATGTGCGTTTTGTAATTCACTATGATCTTCCAAAATCACTTGAACAGTATTATCAGGAAATTGGCAGAGCCGGGCGTGACGGACTTGAAAGCGAAGCTCTTTTACTTTATTCAAACGGAGACCTTTTTAAAATCCGTCATTTTTTTACAGATGCCGCAGATCCTGACAAGTCAGAAAAACTTTTGCAGTCAATGGTTCATTATTCAACAACGCGCGAATGTCGCAGAAAAGTTCTTCTTTCTTATTTTGGAGAAAAATATACTGCAGGCGAAAATCAAAAAAACTGCTGCGATATTTGCCAGAGCGGACCTTTGCCACTTGTTGATATGACAATTCCGTGCCAGAAACTTATGAGCTGTATAATCCGCACAAATTCCCGTTTTGGGGCAACTTATGTAATTGAAGTTCTACTTGGTTCAAGAAGTAAAAGAATTTTAGACAACGGCCACAATATGATTTCTACCTGGGGAATCGGGCGTGAACTCGACAAAAATCAGTGGATGTATTTAGTTTCGCTTTTGATTGAAAAAAACTTTTTAGTTAAGGCTGGCGACTATGGAATTCTTATGCTTACAAACGACGGCTTGAATGCACTAAAAAATCGGGATGAAATTCGACTTCCTTTTGATTTTGGAAAATCCGAAACAGAAAGTCAGAGCGCTTTAAAGGCAGAAGGAAGTTTTGTTCCAAAAAATCGTGCAGGAAGCGGAGCCACCGGTGGACTTTTGTTTCCTAAACCAGCCGGCAAAGGTAAAAAAACAAGCTTAAAGGCAGATTTTGTTCTGGTAAAGAAGAATTCACAGAATTTAAATCTTACTGACGAAAAATCATTAAAAATAATTTCTGTTCTAAAAAAGTGGCGCAAGGCAACGGCAGAACAGATGAATGTTCCGCCGTATGTAATTTTTGGGGACAAAACTTTGCACGATATTGCTTCAAAAAAGCCGGCAAATATCGAAGCTCTTTTGGACTGCAATGGAATTGGCGAAAGCAAGGCAAACAAATTTGGTCAGGCAATTATTGAACAGTTAAAAACTGTTTTGTAATTGCCTGTAGTTTTTTGCCAGGCGCTAAAAAAGTTTTCTTGATTCAACGTAAAAACGTTTTTCGCTGGCTTCTCCCATGCTGAATGATTTGCGAGGGAGAGGTCCTCTTGTGTTGATTGTTGCAAAGAAACTGTCTTTTGCAATTGGCGGAAGCAGAATTGATGTGTTGTCTTCTTTTAAGCCTAATTCAACTGTTTCTGAAGTTCCGTGGATGTAGTCAATTTGAGTTTTTGCAGCCTTTGTTTCTGCCATGTATTCGTCTAAGACAGGCTGAAGGGCGGCGATTGCAAGATCAGTAATTTTTGTCTGCAACATTGTGTAATTTGTTTTACCGTTTTTTGTAAAAATAAAACCGTAGCGTGCGCCTCCCGCATTTTTGTCTGCAATTTTTTCTTCGAGAGTTGCTGCATCTTTAATCTGAATAACTTCAGCATTGAGTTTTTGTGCAACATTTTTAATAAGGTTTTCGCTTTCAATATTGAACAGAACTCTGTGAATCGGCTCAAAGGTAAGTCCTTCGTCGTAAATATTTACGATTTCTACAAGAGCATAGCGCACTGGAGAATTTGCCGGCAGTTTTGATTTGTTTTCTTCCCAGACAGCTTTTGCCGTTGCAAGAGAATGGTTTCCGTCTCCAACTGCAAAAAGGAAGGTGTCGCCATTTGAATCTGTTCCAGCTTTTGCAAGTTCATTAAGTGCTGTTTCGAGAAGTTCTTCTGCTTTGCTTCCTTTTACAGCCCAGCCTGTAATGTGACCGGAATTCTGCATTAAGTCGCCGTCATAAACTGGTTCATTCTGTTTTGCAAGTTTTCCTGCTCCACCAACAAGACTGTCGTTTGCATCATTTGCAAGTAACATTATGTGAGGAAGTTCAAGGGCAGCTCCGTTTCGAACCTTCATTCTTGGCGGAATTCTCTCTGGAACTGTAGCTTCTGTTGCACGGATTAACGCTTTTGAAAAAGGTTTCCATTCATATTTGTCTAAGTCTACGCAGACTACAAGACCTTTGCGTGTACGACCGTAGGCGGTTTTTCTTTCGAGGTAGATACATTCTTCCTGTGGTTCTTCAAAAATTCCGTTTTTGAGATATTCGCGCATTGCAGTTTGAATTTTTTCTATGCGTTCGTTTTTTGAATTTTCGTCAGCATTATCAAGATAAACTTCCGGAAAAATCAAATTCAGTGTTGAAGGTTTTCCTTCTGCAATTTTAGCGGCAGTTTCCCAATAGGCACGGTCCTGTGTGTATTGATCGCATGCAATTACAGACCAGCTTGTTAAATCAATGTTTTTTGGCAAAAGAATTTGCGGAATCGCAATTCCAGATTTTTCAAAATTTTTCATAGTTCGCATTTTACTCCTTTTTTTTTGCCGTGTACATAAAACTAAAATCATATATAATTTTGTTATGGCGGAATTTCCTTCGTTCAGTTTGCAGCAGCGGACATCTTTACAACAGCAGCAGTCCCAGACACAGACTCAAAAACTCAGTCAAAAGCAGCTTATGTCTGTAAAACTTCTGGCAATGTCTTCTCTTGACCTCCGCTCTGAAATTTACAGCACAGTGGCACGTAATCCGGCTCTCGTTATTACAAAAGACGGAGCGCTCGATGGAGTAAAAGATGCTCAAATTGACGTCCGCAACAAAAATGGCGGTTCTGACAATTTGCGTCTTAGTCCTGTAACTCAGGCAGGAAAGCTCGCCGCAGATAATTTTCAGGCGGCGCTGGAATCTTCTCCCGACGACCGTGAAACTCTTGCCGAGCATCTTGAACATCAGTTTTTGTCGGTTAATCATTCGCCTTCGCAGGAAAAATTAGGCCTTGCCCTTATTCACAATCTTGATGACCGCGGTTTTTTTATTCTTGAACCATATTCAATTATTGATAAAAACGACGTTGTACAAACTCCAGAACTTGTTGACCAGACAATTTCTTATATTCAGCAGTTAGATCCGGTTGGAACCTGTTGCAAAAATGTTGAAGAAAGTCTTTTAATTCAGGCTCGGGCGAATGGAGACGCCCCGGAAGCTGTTCTTTTTATTCTTAATGGACATTTTGATTTTTTAAATCCGCCTCAACCTGCAAAAATCTTAAAAAAAATAAAAGAATTTTATCTGAAAAATCTTAATGACAGCGGGCAAAGAATTGATTTTACAGAAGAAGAAATTGCCAGTGCAGTTGAATATATTAGAAAACTAAATCCGTTTCCTGCTGCGGAATTTTCTCCGTCGCAAAATGCTTTTATTGAACCTGATGTTTACGTTGAAAAAAACGAAGAAACCGGTGAATATTCAGTGCGTGCAAATGATGAAATTTTGCCGGTAGTTGAAATTTCTAAAGATTTTTATGAACTTTCGCTTGACCGCACACGCGTTACAAAATCTACGGAAGAATCCGAAAAAAAACGTTCAGAACATCGTTTTGTAATGGAAAGCATTCGTTCTGCAACTGATTTTATGGAAAGTCTTGAATTCCGCAAAAAAACACTTTTGCTTGCCTGTAGAGAAATTGTCAGAATCCAGAAAGATTTTTTTGAAAAAGGTTCAAGATTTTTAAAACCGCTCAGGCAAAAAGATATTGCAGCTCTTATAAATGTTCATGAAGCTACGATCAGCAGAATGGCAAATGAAAAATATTTGCGCTGTTCGCAGGGACTTTTTAAGCTTTCTTATTTTTTTACAAATGCAGTTGGGGGCGCTGTTTGTGCTGATAAATCTATTGAATTTAAAAATTCGCATACGCAAACTGTTAATAATTCTCAAAATGAAAAATCAGAAGAAATTCTATCTAAAGAAGGCGTAATTTTTGAACTAAAGCAGATTTTAGCCGAGCACAAAGACGATAAAAAGCCATTAAGTGATCAGAAAATTGCAGATATTCTTGGTTCAAAAGGAATAAAAATTGCCCGCAGAACTGTTGCAAAGTATCGTTCACAATTGAATATTGAATCTTCGTACGCACGATAAAATTTGTCATCTGAAAAAATCCATATTATACTTAAGTCAGCAGAGATAAAAAAATGAATCTGCTGAAAAAAATGTACTTCTGGAGGTATTTACTATGACTAAAAACGTATCAGCTTCATTTGAATTGGAACAGAAACAGTCAGAAATGATTGAAAAAAAACTTGAAAGAATTAAATATGCAGACGACCTTATTGTAGATCTTACAGTACGTGTTAAGCACGAAAAAGAATATTCTTTTGAAACAACTGCAAATTTCCGTTGGGGAACTCAGGCACACGTAAGTGCAAAAGATTTTGATTTTGGTGCAGCCCTCAACAAAATGATGGATGTGCTTGATACAAAAATCAAAAAGGAAAAAGATAAAATTCAGGAAAAATAATTTTTAAGATTTATCTGATTGAATAAAATTCTGCCGTTGAACAGTTTTGTTTGACGGCATTTTTTTTTGTCTTTTGCGCTAGGGATACGGAAGGCGCGTAGCGTTGGGGCTGTCAGATAAGTTTAAAATATGGTGGGTGCGCGCAGGTCGTTTGACACGGTGGTTGAGCCCGTCGAAACCACCTGCAAAGACGGAATCACATCGATATTTTATATTTGACAGCCCCAATGAAGCGGCAGCGGAACCTGTAGCAGCCCGACCTGCCGGACGGCAGGGAGCGCCCATAAAATAAATTTTTCTCTTGAGTTCTATCCTTATTTTCTGTATAGTAAAAAGTATGGATAAACCGTTTACAGTTCTTGATTTGCTGGATATGGATTTAAAAGGACATAATTCGCTTCATTTGTGTTGTCTTGCTGGGCGTAAGGGGCTGACTCGTACAATTTCTGTTCCTGACATTAACCGTCCTGGCCTTGAGCTTTCTGGATTTTATGATTCTTTTGACTGTGAACGGGTTCAGTTGTTTGGACATGGCGAAACTGCATATCTTGAAAAACTTCAGTCAGAAAAAAATATGTCCACGGTTGAAAAACTTTTTTCGTACAATATTCCTTGTGTTGTTTTTACTCATAGTCTTGAACCGGGCGATGAATTTTTAGAAATTGCAGAAAAAAGCGGTTGTGCGGTTTTGCAGACAAGTCTTGAATCTTCGGAATTTTCTACCAGACTTTTGCGTGTTTTTTCTAATGTTTTTGCTCCAAAAAAGACTTTGCATGGAGTTCTGGTCGAAGTTTATGGAATTGGAATTCTTTTAACCGGACACTCTGGAGTTGGAAAATCTGAATGTGCACTGGAACTTGTTGAACGCGGACATCGTCTTGTTGCTGACGATATTGTAGAAATAAGATGCGTAAACGGTAACTCTGTTCTTGGGCAGGGCGCAAATACTTTTATCAGCCACCATATGGAAATTCGCGGGCTTGGAATAATTAACGTAAGCCAGCTTTATGGCGTTGGTTCAATCCGTGAACAAAAAGAAGTTCAGCTCATAATCAGACTTGAAGAATGGGATCAGAATAAAATCTATGACCGCATTGGAACGGATCAGTCGAGCACAGATTTACTGGGAGTAAAAATTCCTACGATAGAAATTCCTGTGCGCCCTGGAAGAAACCTGCCAATCATTATAGAAGCGGCAGCAATGAATGAACGTTTAAAGGCAATGGGTTATAATTCTGCAAGGGATTTTAACCAGAATATTCTTAAGTGGATTGAATCTGGAGAAGCTCAGACTGCTTATTACGGTTCTGACGACTCTTATTAAAAAGAATTTTTTTAATTCGAAAAAAATAAAAAAAGCGGTTGTTGAATAAAATTGATTCATAGCTTTAACTGCTGATTTGTTTTGGAATCTATTTGCTGTATTTGGTGAATAAACTGAAATAAATTTTGAATGACATTAATTTTTGACAGCCACTGAGGGGTTTTTTATGACAGAAAAATTGTTGACGGTTCGTAATCGTGCTGGAATTCATGCTCGTCCTGCAGCTCTTATTGCACAGACTGCAAATAAATTTTCGTGCGAAGTTACAATGATTAAGGATGATGCAGAAGTTAATGCAAAGTCTATCATGGGTGTAATTACCATGGCTGCGGCATATAACTCAAACATTACTTTACGGACAGAAGGCGCTGACGAAGTAGAATGCGCAGACGCAATCGTTCAGCTGTTTGAAAAAAAGTTTGAAGAGGAGTAGGCCAATGAAAGAGCTTACAGACCGCCAGCAGGAAGTTTTAACATTTATTTCGTTTTTTACAAAAGAAAATGCTTTTCCTCCAACTGTTCGCGAAATCAGCGATCATTTTGGAATTTCTATTCGTGCGGTTCAGGATCATATTGCTGCATTGCAAAAAAAAGGTTTTATTTCGATAAAACCAAAAAGTTCCAGGTCAATTAAGGTTATTCATAACGAAATGGAAGAAAAACCAGCATTTGTTGGACGGGTTCCTGTTCTTGGAACTGTTGCTGCCGGTAAACCTCTTTTGTGTGAAGAAAATCTTGACGGATATGTAAATCTTACAGAACCGTTTGTTCGCCCTGGAAAAAGTTATTTTGCATTGCGTGTTCGTGGAACAAGCATGATAAATGCAGGAATTCTTGAAGGCGATCTTGCAATTGTTGAACAGACATCAACTGCTGTTGACGGTCAGATTGTTGTTGCAGTAATTGAAGATGCAATAACTTTAAAACGATATTACCGTGAAACAGATTGCGTAAAACTTCAGCCAGAAAATCCGGATTTTTCTCCGATTTATGTAAAAGATTTGCGCGTTGTTGGTGTGCTTTCTAATATTGTCAGGACTTACTAAAAAATGAATGCGCCGATTTACCTTTATACAGGCCCTGAGTCTGGGGAAAAAAATGATCAGATTCTTTCTCAAAAGCAGGCTTTAAAAAGTAAATTTGGCGACAGTGACGACTTTGTTTATTACGGCACAGATTTAAATATGAATGACGTAGTAAATCAGTTAATGACGGAGTCACTTTTTATTCCGGCAACCTTTGTTACAATCCGCAATGCAGAATTAATAAAAGATAAAAATGATATTGATCTGCTTGCTCAATGGATTGAAACGGCCACAAAAAAAGGAACTGATTCAACCGTGCTTGTCCTTGTTTCCGATGAGATGAAAGTTGATTCAAAACTTGAAAAACTTGTTCCTGCGGCAAATAAAAAGGTTTTCTGGGAAATGTTTGAAAACCGTAAGGAACAGTGGCTTTATTCTTTTTTTAAGAAAAACGGTTTTGGCTTAGAC